>CAZJCN010000001.1:0-2052 GCA_964544195.1 uncultured Phycisphaeraceae bacterium
CTGCCGACGGCGATAGAATACAGGGATGGCTAAACGGATCCGGATCAGCCTCGCGAGCAAATGTCAGTTGCTGTTCGGCGCGGCGCTAGTGCTGATCCTGTCGGCTGCGCTGGCGGTCGTGGCCTGGCGGATGAACGCGCTGGTCGTACGCGGCCCCTTGTTGCGGGCACAGGATCTGGCGCAGTGGTGGCTGGCCGACGAAATCCGTTTCGGCGGAGAGTTGAACGAGGTGCCGCGAGAGGGCGGAGGATTGCCGCCCGGCGCATCCAAAGCGGTTTCACTGATCGACCGTGATCGGCTGGACACGGAAGCTAAAACGGACCCGTTCCTTGCCAAGGCGGTCGAAATGTTCCGGTCTCAACCTGCCAGCCGAGAGCTTTTTGAACCGGCGAAGGATACCGAGGGCGGGACCTATTACCGTTATGCCCGTGCGATCCGTAAATCGGACCTGGCCCGGATCGGTGGCGGTACGGTCGGCGGGTTCAGCCCCACTGTCGGCGATACGGCCCTTGGCAATCCGCTTGAGATGGTGCTGTTGATCCATCTTCGGGATGAGGACGCCGCGAAACAGGCCACGCTTAACGTCATCACCCTGGTCACCGCGGGCCTGGTATCGGGTCTGCTGGCGATCGGAACATTCTGGTACATCACGACACGCATCATCCTTTCCCCCGTCCGCCTGCTGCACGACTACGCGGAGAAGGTGTCTGAGGGCGACCTCAACATCCGGGCCGACATCAACACCGGCGACGAGTTTCAGAACCTCTCGGACATGTTCAACACCATGCTCGAGAATCTGAAACACAATCAGGACCAGCTGCGCTCCATCAACAAGAGCCTGGACCTGAAACTGAACGAGCTGGCGGAATCGAACGTGGCACTATACGAGGCCAACAAGGTCAAAGGGGAGTTTCTGGCCAACGTTTCGCATGAGCTGCGTACCCCGTTGAACTCGATCATCGGCTTCGCGGAGGTGCTGGGTGAGACATTGACGGGACGGGACGACCCGAAGGATGAGAAACGGAGACGTTACGCAGCCAACATCATCACCTCGAGCCGACGCCTGCTGGACCTGATCAACGACCTGCTGGACCTGGCGAAGATCGAGGCTGGACGAATGGAGCTGCATATCGCGCCGGTAAGTATCGCGGACACGGTCGAGGGCCTGTTGAACCTGATCCGTCCTTTGGCGGAAAAGCGTGAGATCGTCCTGAAACAGAAGGTCCAGCCGAATCTGCCGGCCGTGGTCACCGATGCTGGAAAGCTCCAGCAGATCCTGTTCAATTTCCTAGCCAACGCGGTCAAGTTCACGCCGCCACAGGGGGTGGTCACGATCACCGCGAATCTGGTTGATGGCGAGCAGGATGGCGAACCCACCCATGTTCGGATCAGTGTGACGGATACCGGCCCGGGCATCCCGCCGGAGGATCAGGACCGCATCTTCGAGAAGTTCGTTCAACTGGATCCGGGTGTGACGCGCGAGCATGGCGGGACGGGACTGGGCCTGACGATCAGCCAGGAATTGGCGGAGCTGTTGCATGGCCGGATTGATCTGGATTCCATGCCGGGCAAAGGCGCGACCTTCAGCCTGACGATCCCGTTGGTTCTGGAAGAAAAACACACGCCGTTGATGCCCGAGCGCCCCGTAGAAAGTAACCCGCGCACACCGGCCTGGTCCAACACACCACAAAGTCAGAGGGACTCGTGAGCGGCGTGTAGCGGTGTCACGGATTCAGATAGACCCAGTGCGAAATGGCATAATTCGTGGGTACGGCGGGTGATGGAGTCATCAATCCGTCCGTCGTCGTCAAAATGTTCGCCGGTGGCATAGACGAATCTGGGCACAATCACACAACGGAAGTCGAGCATCAAGCTATTGGCCAGGGGCATAACCGACATGTAACTGCCCTGCCCACCCGCTGCACAGAGAAAGGCTACGACTTTGTTGGTCCAGGCCCGGCCGGTCAACTCAATCAGATTCTTGGCCGCGGCGTTGACGTCGTAGTTATAGATCGGCACCGCGAGCAGGATCGGCCCGGCTCGGGAGATCGT
>CAZJCN010000001.1:2152-8878 GCA_964544195.1 uncultured Phycisphaeraceae bacterium
ATCCGAAAGAAAACCCCCGACCGAAGCCGGGGGTGTTGATCACAAGAATCTTGGCTGGGTTGCCGGGTCAGAGCTGCGATTCATGCTGGCGTTAAAAGCCCGGGACAGGTGCTCCAAGTGTGTTGGCCGGGGTGGTTGCGGACATCGCCAGCTCAGCTTCGAGGGCCTGCTCGTTCTTGAGTCGCACCCAGTCGGGGTTGTTACGGTCTTCCTCGATGCTTCGTTGGGCGATCTTATTAGCCTTCGGGTCAAGGAAAAGCATGCGTATATCAGACCGGCCAATCCCCCCGCCGCCGGAGGCGCTTTGAGCCAGGTCCACCACGATCTTGCCCACGTTCATATCCAACTCAACCGTACGGTTGTCGATCGTGACCTGTACGGTCTTGCCGATCGGGTCGCCGGGGCGAACGTCAAAGACCTCGTTGATCCACTTGCCGTTGTAGACCCGCCAGACCTCGACACGTGCCGACTGGGACGAGCCTTTGACGAGGAAGAAGTAGAATTCGTGATCAACCTGAACGGGTTCCGACCAAGGCGAGGCGGCGAGTTCGTCGGAATCAGGCCCAAGCGCGATCACGTCGTAATATTGCTCGCGCTGCTCCTCGGCGACGCGCTTCTGGCGGTAGAGCGGATTCAGCACCGCCACCACCACGCGGTAGCGATAGGTCTTGCCGGGCTCGACGGACAGGTCGTGCGCCCAGACCTTGATCTTGCGTGACTGCGGTTCCCCGGTTTCATCCTGTCCCGGTAAACCAAGACCGCCGGGCGGGCCGTAGGGATTCATCCCGCCGTAGGGGCTCATCCCGCCGCCGTACATTCCCATGTCCATACCGGGATAACCCCCGCCTCCCATCATGCCCGGAGGTGGACCGTAATCGCCGGGCATTCCGTAGCCGCCCATATCCGGCGGCATCCCCCCGGGGCCCATACCCGGATATCCCATTCCTACGTCCATGCCCATGCCCGGCATGCCATAGCTGGACATACTCAGGGCATCGGGTTGCAGTCCGAGCAGTTCATCACGCTGGCGTCTCAAGTCCATCAGCTTCTGCTGGAGCAGGGTCAACCTCTCCTGCGGAGTTTCGGATGTCGCTTGACCTCGTGCAGCGGCATCGGGCCGGGAACGGCCGGCACGACCGGGTGCGCCGCCCATGTCGGCGCCGCCGTAGGCACCGATATCCGGTGGAGCGCCGCCGGGGGGCATCCGACCCGCGCTGGACCGACGAGAGGCTCTGGGTGTTCGGGCCCCCTGTCGGCTGGATCGCTGCGCCTCGATCGCCTGCTTGCGGGCCTCGGCTTCGGCTTCCTTCTGGATCTGCTCGAGCAGACGCTGGATCTGCTCTTGCGTGGTTGTGATCTGGCTGTTGAGCCGAGCGAGTTTGCGTTGTCCTTCAGCATCAAGCTCCTTGGCGTCCTCGCTGGGCGGACTCCACAGGACGTTGCCACTGGTTTCAGGGAATGGCGGCCGGGCAATCTTTTCCTGGTTGAGTCGGATAATCTGGATCGCCTCTTTGGCCTGCTGATTGGTCGCGGAGAACTTCTCATCGGGCTTGAAGGCGAGCTGTCCCGGGATCGGCCCAACCAATACCTCGTTGCCCCATTCGCCGGTTTCTTCGTTCAGTTCCTGCCGTTGGAGAAAGACACCGGCGATCCCGATCATGCTGTTCCACCAACGCGGCGGGATACGGCGGTCCTTGTCGCCGGACTGAAGTCGCTTGATCCATTCGTCCATATCGAACGTCGCAGCAACGCTGACGTATTTGAAGTCTTTCGGTTCACGATTGCCCACAAGCCGAAGCAGGTCCTGCATCTGGCGGGTGGGGATGTTGTCGCTGAGAACAGCATGTCCGCGCCGAGTCAGGATGTTTTCCGCAACCGGCGGACGCGGCACGTCATACACCGGCAGTTCGGTATCCTCGGGGACGATATCGTCGCTCAGCCCGCCCAGTGCGAGAGGCGCCAGCTGAGTCATGGTCGTCGGCTTGTCCTGCATCGCTTCAACAAAGGCGTCGGAGTATGAAGGGATCGGACGGTCCGGCAGAACGGTTTCATCCGACCGTAGCTTGCTCTCCAATCGGCTGACCCGTGACTCGATCCGCGGTCGAATTTCATCCGGGCCTACCGCGCCGCCACCCAACTCAACAGGGAACGGGTTGCCCAAGACGAAGTAATAGACGCCGCCCAGCATCAACAGGACGGATACGCCCAGTATGAGTTTTTCGACGTTTTTCTGGAAAAACCCGGCATCTTTTGGGTTCATGATTCGTCCCTTTCGGTCTCACCTGCGAGGGTCTTGGTTCTCATACTGCCTGCCCTCGGGTTGTATCGTGTTCCTGATCTACCGGGCCATCAGTAGGGCACGGCTTGTGCGTTGGCCGAGGGTTCGCTCAGACCGAGTTGCTGCTTGATTTCCTTGGGCATCAACGGCGTGGTCCACTCACGGAGCCAGATCGACTCGATGAGCATATCCACCTTGACCGCGTCGCCGGGGCCGTAGACAAAACCCTCACGCAGGGCTTCGTACTCATCCACGTCCTGAATTTCACAGTCCAGTACGCTCATGAAGTTGACTTCGTTGATGGCGTTGAACAACTCGGGGAGCTGCTGGTAATCCACAATCATGACAACGCGGGCATGCTTGACGTCATAGATCGCGTTGGAGTAACGACCGCTTGGGCTGAGGTAGAAGTTGACGCCCAAGGGTTCGTCAGGGCTGCCAGCACTGACCGTGGGGGTGGAGTCGGTGGACCCCATGCCGGGCATCCCCATGTCACCATACCCCATATCCATCCCCATGCCGGGCATGCCATACCCCATTCCCATCCCCGCCGCGTTGCTGCGGTCGGCCCCCTGGACGTTCATTCCACCTTGGGAGGTGATGCCAACGTACCCGGGGATCACGGTGATGGAGATCAGTCGTTTGACCGGTGCTTCGATGATACTGCGCTTGGGGTCCTCGACATGGTTGGCTTTGGCGATCGCCTTGACGATGTCCTGCTGGACCCAGAGTTCAAGGTGACCTTCCCAGATCTGTTCGAGCGTGGGCAAACCGGTGGTAAGGCTCCACTGACCGACCTGGAACGGGAAGGCGGGGCTGTAGATGTTGGTGTCGGCATAGATGTGAGCCTGACGGGCACGCTCCGTGAGCATCTCCAAGGCTCGCTCAGTCTTCTGGCCTTCGAGTGCCCTTCGATCGGCTTCGGTCATCGCTCCAACCGCCCCACCGACACCGCCGTATCCACTCGGTCGGAAACCTTCTTCAAGCCGTTGAAGTTCGAACTGGAGTTCTGCCGGATTAAGGCCACTGGTGGCGTTTAGTCGCGCCGCATCGGGATTGGACTCGTCGTAAGGCTCCATCATGTCGATAAAAGCCTGGCGATATGCGGCCCGGGCTTCGTGCCGCAGGTGGCTGGCCTCCGAGGTGGGAAGCACGCCGGGGACGAGCAGGCCATGCCCACGCTGGTTGTGCGAAAGGATCAGGTCCATGACACGCTGATACTCGCGTGTCATCTTGCCGTAGACTTCATCCAATCGTTTGAGCGTGGCTTGATTGATGGTCACGCCGCTGATGTCCTCCGGCGGCGCATCCACGTCAGCCGGTGGGAACGGCACGGTCACGCGGGAGTAGGAATCCAGCTTGCTGACCATTTTCTGCAGTTCTGATGAGGCTTTACCCGCCACCGCACTGCCACGGTTCCACGCCCATCCGATCACACCGAGAGATAACAGGATCAGCAAGGTACTGATCACGGTGATCACATTGGACTTGATCCATCCGATGACGCTCTTCATGACGCGCCCCTTTCGGTTTCTTCGTGATTAAGGATTGCTGCGGTCTGTCCCGGTTCGGGTGACGCCGGAGCGGGCTCGTCGGTCGGGAAGCCGTCCTGAATCGTGTCCGTCCCGTTGTCAGCAGGCTCGCCTTCCGGGTTTCGGAGGAAGACCTTCCACTGAATCTCGAACTGGTAATCATTGGACCGGTCTTCTTCCAGAAGCGGGCGCTGCGGGAGAAGCGAAAGGAAATCGACGGGACCGCCTGCCCCCATCATGCCGCCGTAGCCGCCGCCATAGGGCATCGCCCCATACATATCCATCCCCATGCCGCCCGGAGGCATTCCCGCAGCCATGTCCGGCGAACCGTAAGGGCTTGCGGCTCCGGGAGCACCCGGCACGTTGTATCCATCCGGGACCAATCCTTCAGCACCCGGCGCGGCCCCGGGGACCATGCCGGGCACCATGCCGGGTTCGGTCGTGGACGGAACCACCACCTTGCCGAACTTTCGGATGACGTCGGTATCGATCTGAAAACGATACGGTCGGTCCGGGTTGTCTGCGTTTTTCTTCAGCCAACCGACAAAGTTGTTTTCAAGGAACTTGGACCCTTCCTTATTGGGGGTGGTTCCACGGACCGTGATGATGAAGTGTGGCGGCGTTTTTCCTTCGCCAAAGAAATCGGCGATGGTATAAGTCGCCCCCAGTTCGCCACCGGCACCACCCATCCCCGGCATGCCGCCGTAGCCCCCCATGCCACCATAAGGCGATGCACCGTATCCCCCCATCCCGCTGTAAGGGTCCATGCCCATTTCGCCCCCCATGCCACCGTAGGGGTCCATGCCGGGCATGCCGCCGTAGGGTGACATCATGTCCATCCCGGGCATGCCGGATTCATCCGTCACTTCCTCGGTACCACCGGGATCGTAGACGCTGGTGATGGATTGGATATAGACCCGCCGGCGTTCTTCACGGGGGATCTTGGCGATCTCATCATACTCATTGGTAAAGACGACCTGTTGTTCCCCATTGGGGTCGAGTGCCATCGCGGCCCGGGTGATATCTTCGAGCAACATGGGCCAAAGCTCACGCGACCGAAGGATGGTGCGCAGGTTTTCGATCCGTTGACGGGGATCGCTGGTCGTATCGATCTGGTCGAATTGCTGCTTGAATTGAGCGGCTTCCCGATCGACCCGGGCAAACAGCGCTCGGACTTCGTCGATCTGCTGTTCGTAAGCGCTGGCGGTTTTCATGGTGGTGCCGACCGCGACACCAGCCATCGCCGCGAAGCAGGCGGCCGCGGCCCCGATCCAAGGCTGCTTGGCCTTCCACATCCGCTGCCGGATGATGTGGGCGGGCAGGATGTTGGCCGAGACGGTTTCCAGGCCGAGGCCCTGCAGCGCCAAGCCGTAGGCCGTGGCGAGATTGATCGCTTTGTCGGAGAACTTGGACTCGGCTTTGTCTTCGGGAGGCGAGATGCGTTTGAACCCGTCAGGCCGAACGACCTCCATGTCCAATTGTTGTTTGAGGAACTTCTGAAGCCCGGGCAGCTTGAAGGTGGAACCGACCCCGACCAGCTTGGTCAGGTTCGCGTCTCGGTTCATGCTTTGGTAATAGCCCAGCGAACGTTGCAGTTCCTGAACGAGGTCCGCGAAGACCGGCCGCATCGCCTGGAAGATCTGCCGGGCGTACTTGCTGGTGGCGGCTTCTTTCTTGAGCTTCTCCGCCTTGTGATAACTGAGCTTGAAGGCCTTGACCAAGGCCTCGGTGAAGGTATTGCCGCCCAAGGGCAAGGTACGCAACCAGATACCGCCGTCTTCCACGATGATCACGTCGGTGCTGGTGGTGCCGATGTCGAGGTAGATCACGCCCGATTCAGGCGGCTCCTCTGCCGTGTCATACACGAACGCATTAAACACAGCGATCGGCGAGAGCGTCAGGGCATCCACACGCAGATTGACCGCGTTGTAGTTGCTCAGGTAGTTCATCACCCGTTCTTTGGTGATGGCGAAAATCCCCACCTCGACGTCGGGCGAATCCTCCTGCTGGAAGACCTGGTAGTCCCATTCGACCTGTTCGATGGGGAACGGGATCTGCTGCTTAGCCTCGAACTCGACGATGTGGGGGATCTTCTTCGGCTCGACGGGCGGGAGCTTGGCGAACCGGGCGAAGGCCTTGTGCCCGGGCACCGAAACCACCACGGTGCTCTTGCTCAGGTCGTGCCGGGCCATGAGTTGGTCGAGGTTGACCTGGATCGCCTCATCGACATTCAGGTCGGGCGTGGTCAGGACCTGTTTGAACGGCAGCACCTCGTAGTCGGCCAGACGAACGCTGGCTTTGGCGCCGCTTCCGGTCTTGACCAGGTGCATCGCCTTGATGGCGTAGGCGCCGACCTCGATGCCCCAACTGTCATTATTTCGTCCCATGCTGGACCTCCCTGGTTTGGGTCGCCGAACATCTTAATGGACATCGCCGATTCGGTTTGACCTCACACGTCCACGCGATAACCGCCGGGGCCGGGAACGGATCTCAGCTAACCCTTCGACGTGCGGCTGAAGCCATTGACCATGCCCGATGGACCGCCTCAAATAAGGAATCGAATGAATCGACGGCCTGCGGATCCAATCCGGTGTTCACATCCGAATGGTCCACGCACCTTTCGGTGCCCCGTGCTACGGAGCTATCCGTAAGGCAGCCCATCACTTGAGTATCATAGCCGGGATGGAAACGTGGGGTCAAGCGTTATCCCCCTATGCAAGACCCTTTTATGACTATAGGACGTGGGCTGGGGCATTAGGTGTTCGATGGCCTGCCGGGCATGGGTGTGTGATTTGACCGTAACCTCTTCACTCGCCACAATGCCGGACGCGAAGGGGCCGTAGCTCAATTGGGAGAGCGCTGCGTTCGCAATGCAGAGGTTGTGGGTTCGATCCCCATCGGCTCCATTGGATTCAT
>CAZJCN010000001.1:8978-18903 GCA_964544195.1 uncultured Phycisphaeraceae bacterium
TACGATTCCACGCTCGCACGCATGGTGGCGGTGATCTGCGCGATCTTTGTTTCGTTTACCTATGTCGCCGGCCAGATGAAGGGTGTGGGCGTGGTGTTCAGTCGGTTCCTGGAAGTGCCGTTGGAAATTGGCGTGCTGATCGGCATGCTGATCGTGTTTATTTACGCGGTGCTGGGCGGCATGAAGGGCATCACGTGGACACAGGTCGCCCAGTACTGGGTGCTGATCACCGCGTTCCTGATCCCGGCCATTGCTATCAGCATCAAACTCACCGGCAGCCCGATCCCGCAGATCGGGATGGGATCGCAGGTCCTGTCAGATATCGACCCCGCCCAGCCATACCTGCTTGAAAAGCTGAACCAGATCAACCGCGACTTTGGATTCGGCAGCTACACCGACACATTTGTCAGTGACAAGTGGAACAAGCTCAATGTCTTCTGCGTGGCACTGGCCTTGATGGCGGGCACGGCCGGGCTCCCGCACGTCATCATCCGTTTCTATACCGTCAAGACGGTGAAGGCGGCACGCTGGAGCGCGTTTTGGGCACTGACCTTCATCGCCCTGCTCTACCTGACCGCCCCGGCGACGGCGGCCTTTGCGCGTTACTACATGCTCGACACCACCGCGGGCCTGAATGGCAAGACCGCTGAACAGTTACCCGACTGGTACCACTCCTGGCGTCAATCCGGGCTGATCGCCTGGTTCGATTTCAACGGTGACGGACGGGTACAGATGCACAATGACCCGGCGGTCAACGAGATATTCAAGGTGGATACGGTCCGTGACCCTGAAGCGGTGAAACTGATCAAGAAAGACCCCAAAGCCTGGGTGCAGGCCAACGGGGGTGAACAAGCCCGTGAGAAACTCGTCGCACTGGGCGGCGTACCTCAGCCGGACAAAGACATCATCGTGCTGGCGACGCCGGAGATGGCGGGCCTGGCTGACTGGATGATCGCGTTGGTCGCGGCGGGCGGTCTGGCGGCGGCCTTGTCCACCGCGTCGGGCCTGTTGCTGGTGATCTCCTCGAGCGTCGCCCACGACCTTTACTACCGAGTCATGAATCCTCAGGCGAGCGAACAGCGTCGGCTGATGGTCGGCCGGGTCGTGATCGGGATGGCGGTTCTGGTTGCTGGTTATTTCGGCGTCAACCCGCCGGGATTTGTGGGTGAAGTGGTTGCCTTTGCGTTTGGTCTGGCTGCGGCATCCTTCTTCCCGATGATTGTGCTGGGCATCTTCTCGAAGCGGGTCGGAACACTACCGGCGGTGGCCGGGATGGTGGCGGGGATCGCGTTTACCGCGTTCTATATCTTCACACAGACCGCGACGAAGATCGTCGGACCGGAGCTGGCGGACACCCTTCTCGGCCCGACCGTGCTCGGTGACGGATCGGCCAACTGGCTGCGGAGCAAGTGGTGTTTCGGGATCAACGCACAGGGGATCGGGACCGTCGGCATGTTGTTGAACTTCGTGATCACGTTATCGCTGACCCCCTTGTTCCCACCACCTAGTCAGGCCACGCAGGACCTGGTGGATTCGGTGCGTGAGCCGGAAGGGGCCGGCCCACCGGTGGAAATCGAAGCCACGGTGGAGCCCTGATCGGCCCGATACGCCTCCGTAAGCCTTGTTGGCTGGACAACTTGTTCCCCGAAGGACGGGGGTAGGGCCACAAGCCCGGGTTTGACGCCTCGGGCTGGTCTGGTTACATTTTTTGATTCGGGACTCCGGGCAGGCTCTGCCCCACACCGGCCGGCGGGAACACAAGGCCGGGAAGCGTCACCCCTACGCTAAGGAAGATTCGCCATGCTACCGTGTCAACGTCAGACCCGAACTCAGGGCCGTAAGCGTCGCTCTCACGACGCCTTGAAGCCGGCACACGTGACCAGTTGCCCCAACTGCGGCAGCCCGCGTCTGCCCCACACCGCCTGCAATGAGTGTGGTTATGTGCGGCCAGGTCTGAAACTGAGCTTCGGCAATAACAAGGAAGACTGATCCCGTGCGTATCGCCATCGACGTGATGGGTGGCGACCACGCCCCCGATGCGATTCTTACTGGTGCGCTGGACGGCGTAGACCTGCTCGCCGAAGGCGATCAGCTGGTGCTGATCGGCGATGGCGAGGTTATCCGCAGCGGGTTGTCTGCCCGTCAGCTCGAGAACGATCCGCGTATCGAGGTGGTGGAAACCACTCAGGTCATCGGGATGGCGGAGCCGCCTGTTCAAGCCCTGCGATCCAAGCCGGACAGTTCTATCGCGAGAATGGGTGTCCTTGGCAGCCGTAAGGCCGGGGACAAACGTTGCGACGTGGTGATCAGTGCGGGTAATACCGGTGCCTGCGTTGCGGCCTGTCAGATGCACATGCGTCGGCTGCCCGGGGTCCATCGCCCCGGCGTAGCGGTCACCGTGCCGACCTTCTTCGGCCCGATCGTTCTCTGTGACGTGGGAGCCAATCCGGAGCCCCGCCCCACCCACCTGCACCAGTACGGACACATGGCCCGCATCTATGCTCAACGGGTCATCAAACTCGACAATCCACGCGTGGCGTTATTATCCATCGGCGGTGAGGAAGGTAAGGGCAACGCCTTGACCCGTGAAACACACAAGCTGATGAAAGAGGATGCCGGGCTGAATTATGTCGGCTACGTCGAGGGTCGCGACCTGTTCGCCGGGAAAGCCGACGTGGTCGTGACCGAGGGCTTCACGGGCAACGTGGTTCTGAAGCTGGCCGAGGGCCTGTCTGCAGGATTATTCAAGACGATCGCCCGGGAAATTTACGAGATCGACCCGGAGCTGGCCGCTCGGTTTGAACCGGTCGTCAAGCGAATCTACGCCAAACATGATTATCACGAGTACGGCGGAGCTCCCCTGCTGGGTGCCAACGGTGTCTGTATGATCTGTCACGGCTCCAGTGAAGCCCGTACCATCACCGCCGCGATCAGGGCGGCCATCACCTACATGAAACACGACGTCAATGACGGGATCGTCCAGGCCTTGGGCGATCAGACCCAAGCCGAGGTGTCCGCATGAGCGGTGGTTACACGCCCCCCGCGGGTGTGCGGATTGCCGGCACCGGGATGGCGGTACCCCCTCGCGTGGTTTCCAATGATGACCTGTCGAAAATCGTCGACACCTCGGACGAGTGGATCCGTCCACGGACCGGTATCGTGACGAGGCACCTGTGTGACGAGGGGATGCGGACCAGCGATCTGGCGACACAGGCTGTCAGCCAGGCCATTCAAAACGCCGGCATTCAGCCCAGTGATCTGGACCTGCTGGTCTGCGCGACCATGACGCCCGACATGATCTGCCCCGCTACCGCCTGCCAGGTGGTTAACCGGCTCGGCGCGGTCCCCTGCGGGGCGATGGACCTGAACCTCGCGTGCACCGGTCTGGTGGCGGCGATGTCGATCGCCAACAACTTCATCATGAGCGGGGCCTACAAGCATGTGGCCGTGGTCGGTGCCGATCGGCTCAGCAGCATCGTCAACTGGGAGGACCGACGGACCTGTGTGCTTTTCGGAGATGCAGCCGGCGCCGCGGTGCTCAGCGCATCAGACAACCCTGAACAGCGATGCCTGTTCCAGAAACTCAATTCGGACGGCGGCATGGGTGAGGCGTTGTACGTCCCCCGAACCGAGGCGGATATCCCCGAGGCCGGGCGGGAGTCGTTCAACGGCAAATTCAACACCCTGCAGATGAACGGCCGTGAGGTTTATAAGTTCGCGGTCAACGCTCTTCAGGAGTGTGTACGGGAGGCGCTGGATCATACCGGGCTGACTCACGAAGACATCAAGATGGTCATCCCGCACCAATCCAACATCCGTATGCTGCAAAGCGCGTGGAAAAAGCTGGGCTTCCCCAACGAAAAGATTTACATCAACATCGACCGCTTCGGGAACACCTCGGCTGCAAGCATCGGCCTGTGCCTGCATGAGTTGAGCGAGCAGGGGCGGCTTGAACCGGGCGACCATGTCATTTTTGTCGCACAAGGCGGCGGGCTGACGTGGGGAGCCAGCCTCTGGCGTCTTTGAACTCGAAGCTTGCCGTGCTGAATACCAGAGATTAATTAAGATCAGGGATATGAGTGAGAGCACGAACAACACGATCTTTCTCTGCCCCGGACAGGGCGCCCAGCACGTGGGCATGGGGCAGGCCTGGTACGACACCAGCGCTGAAGCCAAGGCGGTGTTCGAGCAGGCCAACGAGTCACTCGGATTTGATCTGACGGACCTGTGCTTCAATGGTCCCGAGGACAAGCTGAACCGCACCGATATGGCGCAGGTCGCGATCTATACCGCATCGGTCGCCAGTTATCGCGGGCTGGTCGCCGCGGGAGCCATTGATCAACCGGCGTTGACCGCCGGGCTGAGCCTTGGCGAGTTCACGGCATTGCATCTGGCTGGTGCGTTCGACTTTCTCACCGGGCTTGAGCTGGTCAAGCTGAGGGGGCAGGCGATGCAGGACGCCGCGGAGATGAGCGAGTCCGGCATGGTGGCCCTGGTCGGTGCGGATGAAGCCCAAGCGCTGGCCCTGTGTGAAGAGGCACTCAACGATCCGGAGAATCAGGGTGACGAAGTGCTGGTCCCGGCCAACTATAACTGCCCCGGACAGGTCGTCATCAGTGGATCGCTCAAGGCCTGTGAGCGGGCGATGGTCGTGGCGGACAAGCTGGGACTGAGGGCGACGCAGCTCGCGGTAGCTGGGGCATTTCACAGCCCATTGATGCAGCCCGCCGCGGACCGTCTTGAAGAAGCGCTCAACAACACCGCATGGAATCTGCCCAGCGTGCCCGTGATGTCCAATGTGACCGGCCAGCCCCACGAGCAGGTTATCGAGTCGATCAAAACCAAGCTCGTCGAACAACTGACCAGCCCGGTGCGTTGGTCGGCCTGCATGCAGTACGTGATCGAGAATCATCCTGATGCACGCCTGATCGAACTGGCTCCGGGCAAGGTTCTGTCCGGCCTGATGCGGCGTATCGACCGTAAAACCAAGGTTGAGAACTTCGCGCAGCCCGGCTAAACCTTGCGGGTGCGGCTGTGAAGAGGCTGAATAAAAGGACGTAACCTAAAATGGCTGAAACTACGGAACAGCGAGTAGCCATCGTAACCGGTGCCAGCCGAGGGATCGGCGAGGCGATCGCCCACGCGTTGGCCAGACAGGGCCGACACGTGGTGTGTGTCGCGCGGAATGCCGAGAAGCTGGAAGCCGTTGCGTCGGCGATCAACGAGGCGGGAGGCAGTGCGTCGGCCCGAACCTGCGACATGTCCGACGCAGATGCCGTCACCGGACTGATCGAATCAGTCGCCAAGGAGCATGGCCGGCTGGACATCCTGGTGAACAATGCCGGGATCACCCGGGATAACCTTCTTTTACGGATGACCGACGAAGAGTTCGATGAAGTGATCCGGACCAATCTTCGCAGCGTGTTTATTGCCTGTCGTGCGGCTCTTCGGCCGATGATGCGAGGTAAGTGGGGCCGGGTGATCAACATCGGCTCGGTCTCTGGGATCGTCGGCAATGCCGGACAGTCGAATTATGCGGCCGCCAAAGCCGCCTTGGCCGGGTTCACCCGGTCCTTGGGTAAGGAAATGGCCTCGAAAAACATCACCGCCAATGTCGTCGCCCCGGGGTTTATCCAGACCGACATGACCGATGTCCTGCCTCAACAAGTCAAGGACGGGGCATTGAAGGCGATCCCGCTGGGCCGGTTCGGCCGACCTGAAGAGATCGCGGCCGCCGTGGCGTTCCTGGCCAGCGAGGACGCCAGCTACGTGACTGGCCAGGTTCTGGCAGTTGACGGCGGGATGACCAGTTGCTGATTTATGTTATGGACTGCCCTCATGCCCGGTTGGCATGCTCGTCGGGGCACGATATATTCCACCGACCCGAAACCGGCCTTCGGGCCATCCACCGCCCACGAGGCTGGTGACAAGGAGACCACCAAGATGGATGAACAGGAAATCCAGGAAAAAGTCATCGCGATCGTCGCTGAACAGATGGGCGTCGACAAGGGCGAAATCAATCGCGACACCAACTTTGTCAACGACCTGAACGCCGACAGCCTCGACACCGTCGAGCTGGTCATGGAACTCGAGGACGAGTTTGAAACCTCGATCCCCGACGAAGAGGCGGAAAAGATCCAGACCGTCGGCCAGGCGATCGACTTCATCAAGGAACATGCGAACAAATAAGACCTTGTTCGCGGATTCAAGGCCGAATCGGGCCGAGGTAGCACCTGTCTCTCACCCGGCACAGGGGTTTGAGATGACGTGTTTGGTCTGCCGTCCCGGTTCGCATTCCCTGTATAGACGAACGAGACCGACGAGATGAGCAACCGCCGTGTTGTCATAACCGGGATGGGCTGGGTGACCAGCCTCGGGGACTCCGTGGACGCTGTCTGGGAGAAGCTGACTCGTGGCGAGAGCGGCATCGGCCCGATCTCCCGCTTCGATACCGGCAACTTCACCACCCGGATCGCCGGGCAGATCCCCACCGATTGGCATCCCAAGCACATCGATAAGCGTGAGCTGAAGCGTGTGGACCGCTTCACCGCGTATGCACTGAATGCCACGATCGATGCGGTGGGTGATTCAGGGATCGATTTCAGCCAGGAAAATCCCTGGCGTTGCGGATCGATCATCGGAACCGGCATCGGCGGGATCGAAGAGTTTGAAACGGGGCTTCGTAAACTCATCGACAAGGGGCCGGACCGGGTCAGTCCGTTCACGATCCCCAAGCTGATGTGCAACGCGGCTCCGGGCAATATCTCCATCCGCTACGGTCTGAAAGGGCCGAACTCCGCCGTCGCCACCGCCTGCGCCTCGGCCGCCCACGCAATCGGGGAAGCGGCGTTGTGCATCCGGCACAACGCGGCGGACGTAATGATCACAGGCGGGTCTGAGGCGGCGATTACCCCCTTGGGGGTGGCGGCGTTCATCGCACTTAAAGCCCTGAGTCAACGTAATGACGAGCCGACGAAGGCATCGCGTCCGTTTGACGCTGACCGAGACGGCTTCGTGCTAGCCGAGGGGGCGGGCATCATCGTCCTCGAGGAGTATGAGCACGCCAAGGCCCGTGGTGCCAAGATCTATGCCGAGGTGCTGGGCTTCGGCCAAACCGCGGATGGTTCGCACATCACCGCCCCTGACGAACAAGGCCGGGGTGCCGCCCATGCCATGGAACTGGCGATCCAGGACGCCGGGAAAGGTCTGGAAGATATCGACTATATCAATGCCCACGGCACCAGCACGGGACTCGGTGACATTGCCGAAACCCGGGCTATCAAACTGCTGTTCAAGGATCACGCCAAGAAGCTGGCGGTCAGTTCGACCAAGAGCATGACCGGCCATCTGCTGGGGGCATCCGGCGGCATTGAGGCGATCATCACCGCCAAGTCACTGGAAACCGGCACCATCCCCCCCACGATCAACCTCGACAATCCTGACAACGAGTGCGATCTGGACTACGTGCCGCATACCGCTCGACAGACGCCGATCAAGTATGCAATGAGTAACTCATTCGGGTTCGGTGGGCACAATGTCAGCCTGCTGTTGGGCAAAGTATAACCCGGCAACCACCAAGGCCTTGGACCTGATCGGTACGTTCGCCTGCCTGACAGGCCGAACGGGGATACGTTCGCCCCATGGGCTGGCTGACCTTATACTGACTGACTTTCCCACAGCACCGCGAGGTATTCATGAAGCTTTGGGTCACGTTACTCGCGATCCTCATCGGCATAGCTGTTGTCTTGGGCGTCATGCGCGACGCGGAGCGGACCAACGCCCCGGTTGACCGACAGGTGGACGCGGTACAGGTCGCAGAAGAATCCTCTGCCTCATCGGCATCAGAGAAGCCTGTATCACTATCTCCGTTGAGCGAATCAGAGGCTGCGACTCAAAAACCGACAGAATCCACTTCATCTCCTGAGCATGCCACTACCATCGAACCCATCCCGGGTCTACACCCCGTAACCGTGTCTGACGGCCGGGATGCGGTCATTGGTGATGATGATCCCAACGGTCCGTTTGAGGTCAAAGTCGAACTGAGCCGGTATGGCGCCGCGGTCCGGAAAATCAGTCTCGCCGATTACTATCAACGGGTTGATAAGCCTGACCATTACATCGTCCACGAAGAGATCAGGATCCCCGGCACCGATCGGATCGCCTGGCTGGCCTATGCGGCCAAAGCCATCACGGTCAACGGTGTCCGTATCCCACTTGAAAACAACGATGTCTGGCTGGCCGGACCCGTTGAGACGAACACCGACGCTTCGAGCGTGACTTTCACGGCGACGCTGGGGGATGAACACGATCAACCCGTCATCCGTCTGGTTCGACGCTACTCCGTCACGGCGGGCAGTTACGATCTGAAACTCGAACAACGTGTGATCAATCTGACCGACCGGCCGGTGGTTGTGAAGTGGGAACAGAACCTGCAAGGCGACCTGGTCAATGATTCAGGCTACCTCGGTGACCGCCGTAAATATGACTTCGGCTACTTCGCCTTGTGGTGGGATGCGCGCAAGGCCGGGATCTACACGGAGGATGCCGAGTTCGTCCGCAGCAAGATTCTTCGTCAAAGCAAGGATGAAGTCTGGCCGGTAGAAGGGTTGAATCCTCAGGCTGAACTTGCTTGGGTCGGGTCCCTGAATCGCTATTTTGCGGTCGTCACCCACATGGCCCTGCCGGAGGATATTCAGGCGACCCGTGACGTTCCGCCGCTGGAAAAGGTGTTTCCGAGCATCTACAAGGCGGTCGTTGCCGATCCGTCCAAGGTCGAGCCGAAGAATTATGACAAGGCGATGGTGCTCAAGGCCTGGACTCCCGAGATGACGATCCAGCCGGGGAGTGAATTGCCGCTGGACTTGGGCATCTTTGCCGGGCCTCGAAAACCTGAGCTGTTCGACACGCCGCCCTACTCGATCCTGCATCTGGATCAGACGATCATCTACAGCCTTGGCGGGATGTGTGCCTTCTGCACCTTCCAATGGCTGGCGCACGCCCTGCTGTGGCTGCTCAAGCTGTTTGAGGGCCAGATCCTCGTACTCGGTGGGATCGGCATCGGCGTTCATGACTGGGGCGTGTCCATCATCCTGCTGGTCCTACTTGTCCGTCTGTTGCTGCATCCGATCACCAAGCGGGCGCAGATCAACATGCAGAAGATGGGCAAGATGATGCAGGCGATCCAGCCCGAGGTCGAGAAGATCAAGAAGAAATACAAGGATGACCAGCAGAAGATCAACGCCGAGATGATGAAGCTATACCGGGAGAAGGGTGTCAACCCGGCGAACATGCTCGGTTGTCTGCCGATGTTCCTGCAAACTCCGATCTGGATCGCGTTGTACGCGATGCTGTACTACGCGATCGAGCTTCGACACGAGCCGGCGTTCTGGGGCTTCTTCCAGTGGATTTCCGGCGGCAAGTGGCTGTTTCTTGCAGACCTGTCCAGCCAGGACAACTTTATCCAACTGTTCAGTGAGCCGCACAACATCAATCTTCTGCTGACGGATATCGACTTCCAGTCGATCAACATCATCCCGTTGCTGATGGCTGTGGTGTTCTACTTCCAGCAGAAGCTGACCTCGCCGCCGCCGGCTAACGAGCAACAGGCCCAGCAACAGAAGATGATGAAGTTCATGATCTTCCTGTTCCCGGTGTTCCTCTACTTTGCTCCGTCGGGCTTGAACCTGTATATCCTCGCCTCCACTAGCGCGGGGATCATCGACAGCTACATCGTCCGCAAGCACATCCGAGAGCAGGAAGAGTCCGGGGAATTGTTCAAGCCCAAGGCTCCCAAGCCCGGCAGCCTGCGTGACCGGATCGCCAAGGCGGTCGAAGCCAAGCAACGCGAGCTTGCTGAGCAGCAGAAAAAACTCGGCCAGCAGCAACCGGGCCGAAAACCACGCAAACGGCGATGAACCCGCCCACC
>CAZJCN010000001.1:19003-46683 GCA_964544195.1 uncultured Phycisphaeraceae bacterium
TCGGCCAGCAGCAACCGGGCCGAAAACCACGCAAACGGCGATGAACCCGCCCACCTTCCAGACCCGTGACACCATCGTCGCGGTCAGCTCTCCGCCCGGCCGGGCCTATCGGGGGCTGATACGACTCAGTGGGGAGCAGTCGCGGGACATCCTCAAGGGGCTGCTTGCTCGTACAGATTCCCTCGGGCTGTCGGGAGTCATGACGCCGGTCCGTCTGGCCGATCCCTCGGTGCCGGCGATGGCGTGCCTGTATGTCGCTCCCCACAGTTACACCGGTCAGGATATGGTTGAGCTTCAGGTGCCGGGCCATCCTGCCCTGCTGGACCGGCTGGTCCACCGTGCGATTGAGACCGGGGCGAGGCTGGCTGAGCCGGGCGAGTTCACGTTCCGGGCCTTCGTAGGGGGGAAGATGGACCTGACGGAGGCCGAGGGAGTCGCCGCCACGATCCACGCCGCCAGTGACGGACAGCTGCGGGCGGCCGCACACCTGCGACACGGCGAACTGGCTCGGCTCTCTCGTGAACTGGTCGACGACCTGGGATCGTGCCTGGCGCTGGTCGAGGCCGGCATCGACTTCACCGATCAGGAAGACGTCGTACCGATCAGCGCAAGTAACTTGGATCGCCGCTTGGCAGAGCTTGTGCATCGTTTGGGACAATTGCTTGCCAACAGCCGATCGTGGGGCGAAGTCGAATCGCTTCCCAAAGTGGTGCTTGTCGGGCCACCTAGTGCCGGTAAAAGCACCCTGTTCAACGCCCTTCTCGGTAAAGAACGAGCAGTCATCGACCCCATGCCCGGCACGACCCGGGATGTGCTGAGCGAACCGTTGAAGCTGACAGATGCCCAGGGCGTGGACCGGGAGGTGATGCTTGTGGATATTGCCGGCCTCGATCCGGCTAACGTATCACCACGACATATGCTGGACGAGGAAGCTCAGACCTTGGCACGTCGTGCCATTGAGCAGGCTGACTTGTTAATCCGAGTTCTAGACCCCACCACTCCCGATACCCGTATACTGGCGCTACCCCCCAATATCCCTACGATTGAAGTGCTGACCAAAGCAGATTTGATCGGTCACGAAACCAACACCACAACAGAAAAACAAGAGGTGCTTGCCGTCAGTGCGGTGACGGGGACCAATCTGGACCGCTTGCGACTGGTCCTCATGGATCAGCTGGGGAAACAGGCGGTCAGTGTCAGCGGGGAGGTTCTTGCCCTTCAGCCCCGCCACGAAAGATCTTTGTCGGTGGGGAAAGAACTGCTGGAAGAGGCGAGACATGCACTCGCAGGATCGACAGATCGCCAAGCCATCGGAGACGTGGAACTTGTCGCGGACCTGCTACGGCAGGCGTTGGACGAGCTGGCGGCCTTGGGAGGTGAGCTGACGCCGGACGACGTGATCGGCAAGGTGTTTGCCACGTTCTGTGTCGGGAAATGAGGATGGGGATTCTTGCCCTCCAGCCTGCTATTACACATGGGTGTCAGCCCGCTACAATCTCCACCCATGGCCAAACGAAAGTCAGCCCAGCCAAAGAACCTCAGCCCTCGGATCGTCAATCGCCGTGCGCACCACGATTATCACATCAGCGAGAAAGTCGAGGTGGGGATCGTTCTGACCGGCAGTGAGGTCAAGTCGATCCGTAACGGACAGGTCTCACTGGCGGAAGGTTACGCCACGGTGGACCCGAATACGCTGGAGTTGTGGTTGCACGACGTGGAGATCTCACCCTACAAACATGCCGGACCGACCAACCAGCACGTTCCCAAGCGACCTCGGAAGCTGCTGGCTCACAAGCGGGAGATACGCTCGCTGCAAGGAAAGCTGACAAGCAAGGGGGTCACGCTCGTGCCGTTGGCGATGTACTTTGTCCGCGGCAAGGCCAAACTGGAGCTGGGCGTCGGCACAGGCAAGAAGGCATACGACAAGAGGCAGGATATCAAGAAGCGTGATGCCGACCGCGAGATCCGCCGCAGTATGTCACGAAGAATGTGATATCCCAATCTGCCTTAACAGAACCTCACCGCCACGATCGAGTTCGCCTTGCTACGTCTATTATTCACCATCACTTTCATTGAATCGCTGGTTACCTCGCTGATCGAGCGAGGCTTGCTGTTCTACACCGAACACACCATGGGCATCAGTCAGTGGGGAAACCTTTGGCTGGCGCTGACATTCGGCCTCGCCTACGTCGTTGGGGCCCTGTCCAGCCATCGGGTTTCACACTACTTCGGCGAGCGACGCTGGCTGGCGTTGGTCATCGTGCTGGAGCTCGTTCTGCACCTGTTGATGGCGCTGCAGCCGGGGATCGTGGCTATTTTCGTACTGAACACGGTGCTGGGCGCGGTTTCGGCTTCCAAGTGGCCGGTGATCGAAAGTTACACCAGCGCGGGCTTGTCTCCCCGTCGGGCGGTGGCCTCGGTCGGCTGGTTCAACATGAGCTGGTCGTCCTCGGTGGTGCTGGCGGTGGCGGTCAGCGGGTGGCTGATCGAGCTTTGGCCACCCAGTCTGTTTCTGCTGCCCGCAGGATTAAATGTATTGACGTTGTGCCTGCTGATCGGTCTGCCCGCCAAGCCTGAACATCTCGAACACGATCATCCGGACCGCCCCAATACCAGTCAGGTCGTACGGCTCAAAGCTTTGGTGGCTTCCAGCCGATGGATGCTGTTTGCCAGTTACACGCTGCTGTTTCTGCTCGCTCCGCTGCTGCCGTTTATCTTTGCCGATCGCCTGTCCTATGACCCGGGACCGGCAACGGCGATGGCCTCGCTGATCGATCTGTCCCGGTTCCTGACATTCGTCGGCCTGTGGGCATGGGTCGGATGGCATGGCCGACGGTCGATGCTCATCCTCTGCGTCATCATGCTGCCGGCTGGATTCCTGATGACGCTACTCGGGCATAATCTGACATGGGTGCTTCTCGGTGAGATTCTTTTCGGCATAGCCGCTGGGGCGACCTATTACGCGGCGTTGTATTACGCCCTGATCGTTCAGAACGCGGCGGTCGAAGCCGGGGGAGAACACGAGGGGTTGATCGGCTCGGGATTTGCGATCGGGCCGGCAATCGGGATTGTCGGCATGCTGGTCGGTGGCGGTGCGATCAATCGGCCGCAGGTCATGGCGCTGACGGTATTGCCGTTCCTGATGTTATGTGTCGCCGGAGCATTGTGGTCACTCAGAAAAGCCAAAGACGGCGACCACTTTCATTTCCCCGATTGATCAGCTCTACGATGAAACTTGTTTCAACAGGGCTTGAAGCGCGGTAGTCAGCTCGGGATGGAGGAACGCATAGCCCATCGATTGGAGCCTGGCTGGTTGGACCCGTTGACTGGCAAGCAGGGCTTCATCCGCCAGCTCACCGAACATCCTACGGACCATAAATCCGGGCACAGGGAACACGGCTGGACGTTTCAAAACATGAGCCAGCGTGCGAGTGAACTGCCGGTTAGTGACGGGCTGTGTGGCCACGACATTGACCGGGCCGTCAGCATCCTCCCGTTCCATCAGGAAACGGATGATCCCCACCACCTCGGGCAGACTAACCCAGCTCATCCATTGCCTGCCATTTCCAAGTCTTCCGCCAAGCCCAAGCCGAAAGATCGGGAGCATCTGTTTCAACGCCCCTCCCTCCGGCGACAGCACAACCCCCAACCGGGCATGGGCCACACGGATATCCGCCCGTTCAGCCGGTTGTGTCGCGGCCTCCCATTCCCGCCCCACTTGTGCGAGAAAACCCGACCCCGCCGGGCTGTTTTCATCAAGTATCTCGTCACCCCGGTTGCCGTAGATACCTATCGCAGACGCAGAAATCAGTACACGTGGCTTTTCCTGGAGTGCTGCAAGGGTGGCGGATAACAGGCGGGTGCCCTCCACTCTCGAATATCGGATCGCCCGTTTTTTTTCCGGTGTCCAACGGCCGACGATCGGTTCGCCAGCCAGGTGGATAACGGCGTCCAGCCCTTCCATGCCGACGGGGGGCAGCCAGCCGTGCGGGATCGACCAGGGCACGTCGGGTGGGTTGGAGGGGCGGTAGCGCCCGATCCGGACAATCTCGTGGCCGTCACTTTTCAGAGACCGACTCAATGCCCGACCTATCAATCCGCCTGCCCCCGTGATCCCGATCCGCATGATTTTCGATCCCTTCTTCGAACGATGAACCTCGTCGCCATCTGGACTCACGCCAAGCCGCGATTTTCCACGGCGACACGCCAGCGTGATATGCCATGATACAGACCAGGTTCGTCCAAGTTGAATGCCAGACACCCTCCCCACGCCAACGACGGGGCGAAGTAATGACCGATTGGGGCAATAGACAGACCCGGCCGATACGCCGCATTCGGCGGACCAGTTCGTAGTCCTCCATGATCGGCAGGTCCGCGAACCCGCCCATGGCATGGAACATCTCGGTGGAGATGAACAGCCCTTGGTCGCCGTATGGCAGATGCAGCCAACGGCTTCGTAGCGTTACTGCAGCTTCAATGAGGCGAAATGCTTTTCCGGGTGAACCGATTTTTAGCCGGAATGCCCCCCCCACCGTCCCGGGCTTGGACAGGGCATCTGTTATGGCCGCGATGTAACCTTCCGACACGAGGGTATCCGCATGCAGAAAAAAGAGGATGTCACCGGTTGCCTTTGCCGCACCCGCGTTCATCTGACGCCCCCGTCCAGGCTCACTCCGGACCACAGTCGCACCATGAGAAGTCGCCAACTCGGGTGTGCCGTCACGACTGCCACCATCCGCCACGATGATCTGCGGCACGGCACCGCCGGCCCGGTCCATCAGTGTCTTGAGCGTGTGAGGAAGGCATACGGACTCGTTGCGTGTCGGGATGACAATCGAGATGTCGGGCTGGCCGGAGAATTTCAAGCTATGCTCTTCCTTGGGGCTCTGATCGTCTGGCGATGAGGATGGGATTGATCGGATTTCCGTTTTCATGCCGGCCGTGTATACCCTGACTACAATCATATTAACCATGATCAGATCCGAATGCTTCCAGCTCGTCAGCGAATTCAAACCCATGGGCGATCAACCCCAAGCGATCGATCGTCTCGTGGACGGCATCCTCTCAGGACAGAAATACCAGACCCTGCTCGGTGCCACTGGCACGGGCAAGACGTTCACGATGGCTAACACGATCGCGCGTGTGAATAAGCCCACACTGGTTATCAGCCACAACAAAACGCTGGCCGCCCAGCTCTATGAGGAATTCAAAGACCTGTTCCCCGACAACGCGGTGAGCTATTTCGTCAGCTACTACGACTACTACCAGCCGGAGGCATACATCCCGCAAAGGGATATCTACATCGAGAAGGACGCCTCGCGCAATGATGATCTGGACAGGCTCCGATTGGCGGCTACAACGCACTTGGTCAGCCGACGCGATGTGATCGTGGTTGCGTCGGTTTCCGCGATCTTCGGCCTGGGTTCACCCAATGAGTACAAGGCTGCCGTGCTGACGCTAAATATCGGGGATACGATCGACCGCCAGGACTTTCTGCGAACCCTTGCGGATCTGCAGTACACAAGAAGCGACTATGATCTGAAGCGTGGCAGTTATCGTGTTCGAGGAGACGTCATCGAGCTGCACCCTGCAGCGGAAGAGTTCGCTTATCGCGTTGAGCTGTTCGGGGATGAAGTGGAAGCCCTGCAGTTTATCGACCCGTTGACCGGCGAATTGCTGGCCGATGAAGACGAACTGATGATCTTCCCGGCCGTGCATTACGTCATGCCGGAGGATCGGCTCGAAGCCGCCATCGCAGGCATCAAACAGGAACTCGACGAACAGGTGATGCACCTGCGGAGCCAGGGAAAGCTGCTCGAAGCGCAACGCCTGCTGGCTCGAACCAAGTACGACCTGGAGATGATCCAGGAGGTCGGCTACTGCTCCGGCGTGGAGAACTACTCGCGGTATTTTGACGGACGCCCCCCGGGTTCAAGACCATTTTGCCTGTTCGACTATTTCCCCAATGATGACTGGCTGCTGATTATCGATGAGAGCCATGTCACGATCCCACAGCTTCGTGCGATGTATCACGGCGATCGGCAGCGTAAACAGACCCTGGTGGATTTCGGTTTCCGGCTGCCGTCGGCGCTTGACAATCGGCCGCTCAAGTTCGAGGAGATCGAAGACCTGTGGCCACAGGTTATCTTCGTGTCCGCCACACCCGGCCCGTATGAACTTGAAAAGTGCGGTGGCGAGGTCGTCGAACAGATCATCCGCCCCACGGGGCTGGTCGATCCGGTTATTGAGGTTCAGCCTGCCCAGAATCAGGTTCCGGACCTGCTTCAGCGAGCAAGGGAGCGCGTCGAGGCTGGCGAGAGAACTCTGGTAACCACACTGACCAAGCGACTGGCAGAGGATCTGGCAACGTATCTGGAATCTGAAGGCCTGCGTTGCCGATACCTGCACAGCGATATCGAGACACTGGACCGCGTTCAGATCCTGCGTGAGCTGCGAGAAGGTGATTTCGACGTGTTGGTGGGAGTGAACCTCCTCCGGGAGGGGCTTGACCTGCCGGAGGTTTCGCTGGTTGCGATCATGGACGCAGACAAAACCGGGTTTCTTCGCAGCCCGACAAGCCTAATCCAGCAGATCGGGCGGGCGGCCCGAAACGTCAACGCCACCGTGGTGCTCTACGGAGACACCGTCAGCCCGGCAATGCAGGCCGCGATCAATGAAACCAACCGCCGTCGTGAAAAACAGCTGGCCTACAATAAGAAGCACGGCATCAAGCCCGAGACGGTGAAAAAGGCGATCCGCATGGGTTTGGAGCTGGAGTTGAGAGCTCGCAAAACCGCTCGGGAGGCTTTGGCGGGCAGCCAGACTGACGGGGAAGAAGTGTTCAACAGGACCGAACTGATCTCCGAGCTGGAAAAGCAGATGCTGGAAGCTGCCGAAGCGTTGGAGTTTGAAAAAGCGGCACAGATTCGTGACCGGATCCGCCAGATTGAATCCTCACCGACCCTTGAACCTGCCGCCACGGGCACCCATACCCGATCCCGTAAGCCAAAACCCGGCACGCCCGGCACCAAAGTGACGAAGAAGAAAAAGAAGCGAAAACCCGTATAAACTGATCGAATCGATTTACTTATGCGTAGTTTTCTCACCTGATCGTGAAAAATAGAATTTTTAACATTGGATAACCCCTTAATCAGGGGAGATATGGAACTTTTCTCGGGTACTGGAGTTAATTAATGTCCGGCTTGCTTGCCCTTTCGGGGGAATCGGTCACAATAGAGTCCCCGGCTATGGTGTTTCAGCCGGTCTGAATTAGTTGCGAGATAGCTGGAAATTCTATGGAAAATCGTCGTCCTCATTCGAACCGCCCGTTCCGATCGAATCGGCCCTCCCGCGGCCGAGGTGGCCCTCCCCGTGGTCGGGGTGGCCGTCGAGGGCAGAACAAACCTCCCATTCTTCTGGGCGAGCCGTCTCCATCACTGGCCAAGATCAACACGATGAACATGGCCAAGCTGGTCGAGAAAATCGCCCAACTGGAGGAGGAAGAGTCCCGGGTGGCCGCCAAGATCGTCCGTCTGGAGGCGGTTGAGCCGATCCCGGAAGCCAAGATCAAGTCGCTCAAAGAACTGCTTGCCCGACTGGCAACCCTGCGGCAGCTCGCTCAGAAGCGTCTCGACGGCAAAGCCCAGCGCAAGGCGGCCCGTGAGCAGGGACACTGACTCCCGCCAGTCACATGATCCATCTGACGCTTCTTAGCCCCCTGGCAGATGGAGGGTGGGATTTTATTGGTTTGGTCTGGTTCTGCGTGCGCATGAAAAAAGGGAACCGTAGTTCCCTGAATGACCCCTACGGGATTTGAACCCGTGTTACCAGGATGAAAACCTGGTGTCCTAGACCAGACTAGACGAAGGGGCCAACCGCCGGAGTACCCGGCAGAGGCAGGCATTCTAGCGTGTCTTCCGGAGAGAGCAACCCGGCTGTGGGGCAGCGGCCATCCCGCCTGACCGACCGATAATCCAGAGCATCTTGTCATGTTTACCGGCTTGCCGACAGGCCTCCAAAGACAACCGTGATGGAACCGGCGTCGAACGAAGCCGACCAAATACAAGACCTGCCACATGTTGCATGGCAAGTGAATCCCGCCTAATCTTCCGGCATGCCGACCGAAGGACTGATTGGACCAAGCCAGTTGAAGGACGCTTACCGACGGGTACAGGACCGCATTGCTGAGGCCGCACTCCGGGCGGGTCGACGTCCGACCGACGTCAAGATGATTGCGGTAACCAAGTACGCCGGCCCGGACCAGATCCGCGCCCTCGTCGAGTTGGGGCATGCGGAGCTGGGCGAATCGAAGGTTCAACAGCTCTCGCAGCGGGTCGCGATGCTGGAGGAGTTCCTGGGCCGAAAGCGAACACTCGCAGGGGCGGCCCCCAAGGCGGCTGTAGACGGGCTGCCGGAGAAAGTCCGCTGGCATATGATTGGCCATCTGCAACGGAATAAAGTCAAGCAGGTGTTGCCACTGGTGGGCCTGATCCACAGTGTCGATAGCCTGCGATTAGCCGAGGAAATCCACAACTACGCGGCGAGGGCTGACATGGTGGTGGATATCCTGATCCAGGTGAACGCCACAGGCGAACCCACCAAGCACGGGGTGGCGGGCCCGGCGGTCATTCATCTTGCCGAGCAGATCGATACGATGATGCATCTGCGTCTGCGAGGGCTGATGACCATGGGACCCAACACCGGCAACCCGGAAGACGCTCGACCGGGTTTCGCGAGAACGGCGGAGATCCTGGCGGACATGAAACGGGAGAAGATCGGCGGGCCGGATTGCAACATCCTTTCCATGGGGATGTCGGATGATCTGGAGGTCGCCATTCAAGAGGGAGCAAACGTCCTGAGGATCGGACGGGCATTGTTCGGCGAAAACCGAGCCGAGGGGTGACGCTGAAGCAGGAGGAGTTGGGTTACACCGTCTCAAGCCCCTATCAACAACAAGACGATATAGTCGTTAACTATGCCTGCGCATACCAATACCAAACTCAAGGTTACTCGTCATCCGGACCGGTTCATCTCAGACGACCGACGGGTGATCACCCGATTTTTCCAAGTCGGCGACGAGAACCGCGTCAAGACGATTATCCGTCGCGTAGACGAGCTTGACGATAACCAGGTACGTATGCTGCTTGAAGAGGTTCTGCAAGACTTCAGTAATCGACACCGCCGTATTGAAGACACATTTGAGCATCACTTCGACTTTGTCCATCCTTGTATCGATCGTGCGGAGTCCTATTCCCGGGAACGCAGGCTGTTGATCGGCGCCTACTTCACCATGGAGTACTCGATCGAGTCGGCAGCACTTTTCAATCCCTCGATCGTGCCACACCCGAACCAGTCCGGCATGAAGAACGATGAAGTGCGGTTCATTCTGAGTCTGCGTGCCACCGGCGAGGGCCACGTTTCATCGATCGTATTCCGAACCGGAAAAGTCGATACACGCGGCGAGATCACGTTTGATCCGCCCAGCAGGTTTGCCGCCCGCCTCCGGATGCGTACCGATCAGGTCTATGAAAAGAACCTGTTCTTCTACAAGCTGATCGAAATGGCGGCCTATAACGATACAGCCCGGGTGATCCTCGATGCCCTGCCGGACTTTTTCACCTATCGCGATCTTGATCACACGATCGCGCAGATGCGCGACAAACCCGACAATCCTGCCGCGTTCAATGAAACTGCGGAAAATATGCTGTGGCTGGCCCGCAGCAACTATCATCTGGTCGTCCCGCCGGACACGGACCCCTCTGAAATCGTGATCTTTCCCACGTCGGAAAACGAATCCAAGGGGATTGAAGACCTGCGGATGACGCGGTTTGTGGACGACAATGGCAAGGTGACTTATTACGGCACTTATACCGCCTATAACGGTTTCCGCATCCTGCCTCAGCTGTTGGAGACAGACGACTTTACGGAAATCAAGGTTCACACCCTGAACGGCAAGTACGTTCAAAACAAAGGCATGGCCCTGTTCCCGCGTAAGTTGGACGGGATGTTTTACATGGTTTCCCGGCTTGACGGTGAAAACATGTACCTGATGCGGTCCGACAACCCGCACTTCTGGAACGAAGCAGTCAGGCTCCAAGCCCCACGCTACCCCTGGGAGTTCGTCCAGATCGGAAACTGCGGCCCGCCTATCGAAACCGAGGCCGGATGGGTGCTGCTCACGCACGGAGTCGGACCGATGCGTAAATACTGCATCGGGGCATCATTGTTGGACCTGAATGATCCGTCCAAGGTGATCGGACACCTGAAAGAACCGTTGATCGCGCCACAAGACAACGAACGGGACGGCTATGTCCCGAACGTGGTCTACACCTGTGGGGCATTGTTACATGGAGATCTTCTCCTGATCCCCTATGCCGTCAGCGACTCGGCAACCACATTTGCCACCACAAGTATGTCAGATCTACTCGATGTATTGACCCACAATGGCGGATACTAGCCTTCCCCCGGGTCATCCCGAATATCAAACAGGATTGCATCGGGGAAAACATCCATCACCTGCTTCACCAACGGCAAGTCCAAGGCGGCCCGGCGTTCACCAGCCGAGAACGGCTTGGCTCCGTTATTAGAAGACTGTAAGCCGGCTGGTGTGTTGCCTGATTCATCTGATACGACCGGTATCCCTTGGCCAGGATTTTCGGGAGCTACTATTGAGACGGATAAACGACGTCCAAGAATGGTTCTCAGCATCTCGGAGACATCCTGGAGACGACGCTGATCGCGGGCGAAGTTCATGACCTCACGGTGCCCCGGCGTGGGCGTGAGAACCGCGACGTGCTCATCGAGTTTTGTCACGGCAACAAGGCGAAGCCAAGCCAGCGCGGGCTTGGATACCGCCCGAGCATGTAATTCGGCCGTTACTGCAGAAAGATCGGATGGGTCAACCTTCGATACGGACGTCAATGCGGCTTCTGCCTCCGGAGCGGAAACCAAAGAAGGTGAGGGTCGAAGTGTGGGGGATGGTGTTAGCGTGCGGGGATCAGCGGCGGGCTTTTTTTTTTGCCCGACCGAACCGCCCCCGCCGGTTTCGCCGGACAGGAGTGCGGCCACGTCCGCTATTTTTTCCGCCATCGTCAGACGGACTATCAGGGCGTCGAGAAGCGCACGGGGTGCGGCGCTGGATTTACCTATACGCTGCACGTTTTCGCACATGGCGATGAGGTATGTCAGCCCAGCCGCGTCAAAACGCCCTGCCTGTTCGACGAATTTAGCTCGCGTGTCTTCTGGAAGTTCGACCAACTCGCTGTCCGGGCCACAGGCGGCGATCAACATGAGCTGGTGAAATCGCTCGATCAGGGTTTCCAGCAACTGGTCTTGTGCGGTTCCCTTGCCGACCAGCTGATTGATAGTCTCCAGAGAGGTTTTGACATCTCCCTCGGCGATCGCGTCCACGAGGGTGTCGATGAGCTGGGCGTCAGGCAGGCCGAACATCTGCTCGAGTACGTCCAGTGTTAACGGCGTCTGCCCGGTCGCAATCAATCGTTCCAACAGGCTCAGACCATCCCGCATCGAGCCGTTAGCCAGCCGGGCCACCTGCCAGACGACCTGCCGGTCCGCTTCGACAGATTCGTTCTCCAGCACCCGACCCAGATGATCGGCAATCTGAGGGGTGGGGATGTTGCGGAAGTCGAACACCTGGCAACGGGATTGGATCGTTCGTGGAACCTTATGCGGATCGGTCGTACACAGGATGAACTTGACGTGGGCCGGCGGTTCCTCCATGGTCTTGAGCAGCGCATTGAATGCACTGTTCGAGAGCATGTGAACCTCGTCGATGATGTAAACCTTGTATCGGGCGTTTCCTGTCGGGGCCAGGCTGGCGTTGGCGATCAGCTGCCGGGCTTGGTCAACGGAATTGTTGGAAGCCCCGTCGATCTCGATGACGTTGAGGTCTTCGCCCCGCATGATGGCCTCGGCCATGCGCTGCTGCACTTCCTGAGGCGGGTAATCGTCTTCCTTGGCATCGGGCGGCAATGGGGCGTCTTCGACGGTGGCGGGTGCATTGAGTGCCCGGGCGAAGATGCGGGCCATGGATGTCTTGCCGACGCCTCGTGTGCCGGTAAACAGGTAGGCGTGAGCGACCCGACCCTGTGCAATAGCATTACGCAGCGTCTTGGCGATGGGCTCCTGCCCGATCACCCCGGAGAAGCTGGTTGAGCGGTAGCGTCTTGCCAGTACGGTGTAGGACACGTCTGCCTCGCTGATACAGAACTCGATAGCCTGACAGCCCGGCATGATATCAGACCGGCGGGGGCTGTGGGTATCCTCCCAGACAGCCGGCGTGAGACCGCCCCACCTCCCTATGAAAATTAAGGCAAGGGCGGAAAAGAGTTAAAACAACCTAGAAAGCTCTGCGTCCTCTCGTTTCGCCAGATCCAAGGCACTGTCCACGGGAGCTTGTGGGCCGAACGCCGATCGCTGAACTCCAACCCTGTCGTTCATCCAGCCCCAAGCAGCCTGAGCTATCGCCGGGCCAGGCACCGGATCAGACGAATCACTGACAGGCGATAGCGGTCTAGCCGACAGTGTCGCTTCACCCGAATTCGGTTGGGCGGTTGTTCCCACTGGTTCCTGCTCAGCCGACACCTCTGCCGACTGATCAGCAAGCTGCTGCGACGCAGTCGAGCTTGAAGCGATCGTCTGTGCGGTTGGAGGGGTGCCGGCGTTCCAATTGCCAAGAACCGTGTTGAGGTCTTCGATACCAACGAACCCGTCGCCGGACGGATCCCCTTCCGTGAGACTTCCAGCCGTGACATTCTGGTTCCAATTGCCCAACACGATATTCAGATCGGCAATGCCCACGAATCCATCGCCGTCAAGATCGCCGGCAATCGACTGCGGCTCGATATACAGTTTCAGCGTGGCATTGCCTTGTGTGAATACACCGAAATTCTTGCCGTCAATCGTTTCCTGACCGACTGCTGCCCAACCCGTCCCGATGTCCACCGTGTCGGAGGCAGTTGAAAGAATCAGTAATGTGTTGGAAGAATCCGAGATATTGAGCACCTCCCTAACGTTTAACGTCAGGCTGTTGGCACCGGTTCCACGGATATCAATCTGTTCGATCTGCTGGATAGCATGGTCACTGATAGCCGTAAGATCCAGCGAAATACCCGAACCATCGAGGCGGAGTGTGTCGATACCGTTTCCACCATTGACCCGAATAAAGGCCGTATCCGACACAGCTATCACATCATCGCCCTGCCCGGCACCGAGGACATCGGGTCCACCATTACCGATCAGTTCGTCATCGCCGGGGCCTGCCATTATTGCGTCTCGGGCGGACGAACCGGTAAGCGTGGTAGCGGCGACACCATCGGTCTGCGTCACCGTGCCAAGGAAGTCTCGGCCGAATATCAGGTAAGCCCGTCCGGCATCATTATTCGCATTGACATCGGCATCCCGGGCCCCAATGACAAAGTCATCGAATCCGTCGCCATTGACATCGCCGGCCCGACTGACGTATCGACCGGCATGATCGAGAACACCTGCACCATCGAAACGCATCCCGCCATTACCGGGCAAAGTGGCCAAATCTATGGATGCAGCGTATGCCCCCGCGTGTCCGAAGAAGAGGAATGCTTCACCGTTCTCAAACACTCCGCCGGCAGCCATCGGAGCCCCGATGAGCAGATCGTCGAAGCCGTCCCCATTGACATCGCCCACGCCGGAAACATTGAACCCGGTGTCATCGCCGTTATCCACGCCGATAAGAGCAAAACCGTTGGTTCCGTTCAATGTACTGACGGATATCGAAGCCGAGAACGGCCCAGCCTGCCCGAAGATCACATAGGCTTCTCCGGGACGATTCGGATCACTGGATGCCGGTGCACTGACGAGAATATCAGCGAACCCATCTCCGTTGATGTCACCCAACTCAGCACCCGAAAAGCCCAAATCATCGTTGGCAGCAGCCCCTTCGATCACGAATCCGTCTGTTCCGTTCAGAGTGCCCAACGATACCTCCGCGGGCAACGAGGCCGATCCGAATACGATGTAGGTCTTACCCGCATTAACATTACTGCCAACTGTTGAGTCGGGCGCGCCGATGCGCAAGTCATCAATGCCGTCGCCATTGATATCACCTGCGGAGCTGACACTGAATCCTGCCCGTCCTCCGGTTTCAGGCCCGGTAAGAATCAACCCGTTTGTTCCGTTCAAGGAGGCCGGGGTTAACAGCGCAGGCATGGTGGCAGCCGAGCCGTAGATTACATAGGCCCGCCCTGTATCAGGTATCACTCCGTCATCCGCCGCCAAAGTACCGATGACCACGTCATTGAGACCATCGCCATTGATATCCCCGGCGGTGTTCACACTGAACCCGGTCCGGTCATCGGTCGCGGCTCCGTTGAACTTGTAACCATTGGTCCCATCAAGTGTGGACAAGTCATAAGTTGGATTAAATGGACCGGTACTACCGTAGATGACATATGCTGAACCTGATCGATTGCCGTTGGGGTCCGCCAAGTCGGCACCGATGACCACATCATCCAGACCGTCACCATTGACATCACCGGCCGAGGCAACCGACACCCCCAAGCTGTCACGGACCGCCTCGGCATGGATAGCAAATCCGTCCGCCCCATTCAAAGCGCCCAGATCGATTTCCGCCGGGAAACCGCCAGCCATGCCGAAGACGATGTAGACTGTCCCGTCATTGTTGCTGATCGGGTCGGCATCACGGGCCCCGATGATCAGATCATCAAAGCCGTCGCCGTTGAAATCGCCTGCAGAGCTAACCGCATAACCGGCCCAATCGCCGGGATTCACACCATTGAATACCACACCCTGTGTACCATCACCGCCATTTGAGCTGTGCAGATCGATCAGGTCCAAGGACGGGACCGTTGGATTCGTGATAATCAATTCATCGATAGTGGTATCAGAGCCAACATTGCCAAGTGAATCCGTTGCGGTCACCGTTACGTCATAAGTCCCAACAGGCAGGAGCGGCGTGATGGTATTGTCAGCGAGCGTCCACGTGCCGTCACCGTTGTTTGTTGCGGAATAAACATTATTGTTGACGGTAACACTGACGGTAGCGGTGGGATCGTCAATCGAGCCGGCCAGCTCCGGATTGGTATCCGAGGTCGTCAGCGGCGTGACCGCGACTACGGGGGCAGTCGTGTCGATGAGCAGTTCATCGGTCGTACTGTCAGACACAGTGATAGGCCCAGCTATGGTCCCCTGTGCCATCACGTCGTAAGTACCGTCCGCAAGTGCCGGCATGATCGTATCATCAGGCAATATCCAAGTACCGTCACCGTTGTTGATGGCGGCATACGGGGTCCCATCAACAGTCACCAGCACTTGTGCGGATACATCGTCGATCGTACCGGTTAGTTGGGGAGTGGGGTCATTTGTGGATAATGGATCAACCGTGATCGTAAACGGCGCGTTGGTGATTTCCAGGCCGGAGAGTGCGGTTTCAACATCAACATTTCCGGCGGAATCCAGTGCGGTCACGATCACGTCATACGTACCGACAGCCAATGCGGGGGTGATCGTATTGTCTGGCAATGTCCATGTACCATCCCCGTTATTCACAGCATTGAAACTGCCGGCTCCCGATATCGTCACACTGACGGTCGTATTCGGGTCTGCGTCGGTTAGCGTGCCGGTAAGTTCCGGGGTTGTATCCGCAGTACTTACATTATTGAATGTCACCACGGGATCTGTCGTGTCGATTCTCAGTTCGTCCACAGTGGTATCATTGCCGACAACCGGCGGCTGGGCCAGGTTGGTGGCTGTCACCATTACATCGTACACCCCGTCCACCAAGGCAACCGTGATGGTATTGTCGGGTAGGGTCCACGTGCCGTCGCCGTGATTGACAGCAGGATGGGTTTGGCCATCCACTGTCACCTCGATGGTCGCCTGAGCATCGGATACGGTACCGGTGAGTTCCGGCGTTGTGTCACTGGTTGCAAGGGGATCAACTGTTACGGTTGGTGCGGTGGTATCGATAACCAATTCATCTACGGATGCGTCATTACCGACGTTGCCGCCCGCGTCCGTTGCTGCGACTGACACATCGTATACACCGTCCGGCAGCAATGGTGTGATGGTGTTGTCAGGCAGTGTCCAGGTTCCATCTCCGTTGTTCACCGCATTAAATGCATTGCCGTTGACTGTGACCACGACCGCGGCTGTAGTATCCGCATCCACGATCGTGCCGGTCAGCTGGGGAGACTGATCACTGGTCGTCAGGGGATCAACCGTGACAACAGGCGGCGTATCAATGGTGAGATTGATCGGCGAAACAAGATCTCCCTGATTCCCCGCTGCGTCCGTCGCGATGACCTCTACTGTGTAGTCGCCCTCTGGTAGTTCAGGCGTAATCGTGCCGGCTGGCAAGACCCACGTGCCGTCGCCGTTGTTGATAGCATTAAACTGGCCAACGCCGGTAACTGTGACCACCACACTTGTATTCGGGTCGACATCGTTGACCGTGCCGGCAAGTTCAGGCGAGCCTGTATTCTGCGTGCCCGGGCTGTTGATAGTGATAACTGGTGCAACCGTATCAATCGTAAGCTCGTTTGTTGTTGCATCGTTTCCGACATGACCAAGCGTGTCTGTCGCAATAACAGTCACATCATAAACGCCGTCCGCTAACCCCGGCGTGATCGTGCCGGCAGGCAAGACCCATGTTCCGTCGTTGTTGTTGACGGCGTTATAGTTATTCCCGTCTATCTGAACGGAAATCGTCGTTTGAGGATCTACATCATCAATGGTACCGGTCAATTCCGGAGACTGACTGCTGGTTATCAGCGGATCAGCCGCAACAATGGGAGCCTGATTATCAACGACCAACTCGTTGCTTGTCTGATCGGTTCCAACATTGCCGGAGCTATCCGTTGCGATTACCTGGACATCATAAACCCCATCAACAAGGTCCGGGGTGATAAGGCCCGCAGGTAAAGTCCAGGTACCATCCCCGTTGTTTATTGCATCATAGGTGATGCCGTTAACGGTAACCTGAACGGTTACCGAAGGATCCAGATCGCTTACGGTCCCCGTCAATTGCGGGGAACGCGACATGGTTGTCAGGCTGTTGACTGTGACTACCGGATCGACCAGGTCAGCCAGTTCGATGACTATAAGGGTCGCGTTTCCTTGGGTGTAAGTTGTTTCCTGGTTGCCATTGACGATTTGGGAGTTTACTTGTGTCCACCCGGACCCGATATTGACCATCCCCGATATGTCGTGAATGACAGTGAGGGTGTTACTTGAGTCTGACAGGTTGAGAACCTCCTGATGGTTAAGAATCAGGATATTGGCACCACCACTGATGTCGATTGTCTCAATATCTCTGAGGCGGGTATCTGAGATGGTCGTCAGATCCAGTGTGATACCGGTTCCACTAATCGTCAGCGTGTCCGAACCTGACCCGCCATCAACTCGTTTAAACATGACATCACTGATAATCAGTTCGTCATCACCTTGGCCCGCGATCAGCACATCCGCTCCACCGTTACCCGTTAGAACGTCATGACCACGTCCGGTTACGATCACATCACCCGACGGCGTGCCGATGACGGCGTCATCACCCGGTGATCCCAGATCAGTCACCGAGTCGGAATAATCCCCGCCGAAGATAAGATAACTCTGCCCGCTTTCCGAACCGTTCGGGTCCGCTAAAAAGGCACCGATCAGAAAATCATCGAAGCCGTCCCCATCCACATCACCGGCAGAACGGATCGCGGTCCCGGCGCTGTCGGAGGGATTGATGCCGTTTAGGACGAAGCCGTCGTTTCCAGCCAAGTCAGACAGGTTAATCGAGGCGGGCATGGCCGAAGAGCGTCCGAGCACGAGGTATGTCTCACCCGACCGGATGCCGTTAGGCGCTGCGCGATCTGCCGCCACAAGCAGATCATCCAGCCCGTCCGCATTCACGTCGCCGGCCGAAGCAACCGACAGACCCGCACGATCATCGGTATCGATTCCGTTAAGTTTGAATCCGTCAGTTCCGGTCAGTGATGAGAGGCTGATGGTGGTTGGAAACACCCCACCATGACCAAACACGACATACGCACCGCCAGAATCCGGATTAACGCCATCGGCATCGGGAGCGCCGATCAGGATGTCCGCGAACCCATCGCCATTAAAGTCACCGGCTGAACTGACAGATCGACCCGCATTATCCAGGGTTGCTTCGCCATGGATTTCGAATCCATTAGTTCCGTTGAGGGTGGCGGGATCAAAGACTGCGCTGAAACCACCAGTCGATCCAAATATCACATAAGCCGACCCCGAATCACCACCATTCGCGTCTGTTTGATATGCTCCGACAATCACATCGTCGATGCCGTCACCATTGACATCGCCCGCTCCATTGACGGATATACCCAGTTGATCCGTTGTGGAGACCCCATCAATACGAAAACCATTGGTGCCATTGAGCGTGGCCAGGTCGAAACTGGCGCCAAAAGCTGTTTGGCCAAATACCACATAGGCGGATCCGGCATCGGCGCCATTGGAATCCGACAACGAGGCTCCGATGATAAAATCCTCGATCCCGTCACCATTAACATCTCCGGCACCACGGACGGAAAACCCTAACCGGTCACCCGCCGCAAGCCCATCAATTACAAATCCATTTGTCCCGTTAAGCGACGATAGCTCCAGCGTGGCAGAAAATGGCGAAGATTGTCCATAAACCACGTAAGCCTGCCCGGATTCGGCTCCGTTGGGCGAAGCCAGGAATGATCCGATCAACAGATCATCCAGACCGTCACCATTGATATCTCCTACAGCGGCTACTGAACGACCTGAAAAGTCGCCGGGAGCAATGCCGTTGATTTTGAATCCATTGCTGCCGCTGAGCGTAGATAGCTGGAGCGTAGCCGAGAAACCGCCCGGCTGTCCGAAGATCACATAACTGGCGCCGGAATCAGCCCCGTTGGGTGAATCACGAAATGCTCCCAAGATGATGTCGTCGTATCCGTCCCCATTGAGATCACCAGCCGAAGACACCGATACACCGGAACGATCACCGAGCGAGACCCCGTTAATGACCACGCCGGCACTGCCATCGCCACCATTAACAGGCAACAAGCTCGATAACTCAAACACGGGTGAAGCAGATAACAAAACTCTCTGCTCGAGAGCCTCTAATCCGGCTTTGAGGCTGAGTCGAACCACCGATTCCACCTCCTCGCGACCCACCGATCCCAAGCGTAATACTCGGTGCCCACGCTCATTACGTCGCCTGTTCGACAGCCGGAACTTCTTGCTTGACATCAATCTCTCTCCTGCCGAAGCCACCCATAAAAATAATGACAACCCGTCACCGACCGATTTCCTTTCAAGCGAAACGGTTGGGACACCCAGGCCGGATTCTACGTGCAAACACCCCTCGCGCCGGTCTGAGACCAACGCGACGAAGTTCCCACCAATATCAGTATATCACCACAGCGAAGAAGGTCCCGTAAAACGGGGCTACCTGTCGAAAAAGGGGAATTCTCCGGCCTGGAACAGTGAGCCTTGTCCCCCGATATTACTCATACCTTGCCTATTTTCACCTGTATTGGTTTCTTGATGACCTACGTCTGACTAGGTGTCAACTTCGTCAGTCGATGGCTTTCTCGATCCAGCCTGAGGGGTGATGATGGCAGGGATCCGGAATCGGAGCGGCCCACGTTTCGGCCCACAGTATGAACAGTAGTAACGACGACCTAGCATCGGCTTACGGAATCGACGGTGGACCTCGCCACAGCACGGACAGGTCGCAGCCCAATGCCCCTTAGGCATCACGGCTTCCCGATCCAGTCGCTCCGGCTTGGCGCCGATACGTCGGCATACAGCACGCCATTTCGGACCATGCCCCGCACGTTGGCCGGCAATCGCGTGAGCGATCTCATGCAGTAAGGTATCACGTACTGCCGTCTCGTCGTTATGGGCCACAAAATAGGCTGACAGCTCAATCCTCTTACGAGAATAATCGCACAAGCCCAACGTGCGTTTCCCACGATTGAATCGGAAAGACCAATCCCGCAGCTTGTGTTCAGCTATCAGTTTGTGTGCAAGATCAGCGGCCGTGTTGAAATCCATATCTCGACATCATAGCCCTCTGGCAAGCGATACGCGATGGTATGCCGAATGTTTAGAGATCAAGATACGTCCTCATCATCGTGGAGCATACGAACAGCCGGGCTGTCCATGTCGTCATACTGACCACTTCGCGTCGCCCAGATAAACGCAGCGACAAAACCGATCGCCAGCAGGATCGCCAACGGAAGGACCAGGTAAATGACGCTCATGCCGTAATCCTACATCTCAGGACTCATCGCGAAAAGCTCGGGCACTGACAGCCATCGTCAAAACCGTCAGTGAGCTCGCCGGCATCAATACCGCGGCAATCAATGGATTAATGATACCAGCGGCAGCCAGCCCCACACCAATGGTATTGTAGGCCAAGGACACGCCCAACCCACGACGGATTGCAGCCAGCACGCGATGAGAAGCCTGACAGAGCTGGACCACCGGTATTAACCCGGCTTTTGCCAGATAGATATCGGCTGCCGCTAGGCTGGCCTCTGCCCCGCCGTGTACCGCAATCCCCACCGTGGCACATGCCAGCGCGGCTGCATCATTGACACCATCGCCGATCATGACGACCGGGCCGGTTTCACGATAATGTTGAACCAGCTTCACCTTCTGCTCAGGCATCACGTTGCCGTGGGTCAGTGTCGGATCGATCCCGAGCTCCTCGGCCACATGTTGAACGACCCGCTCGTGATCGCCTGAGACCATCCCAATCCGCCAACCCATCGATCGAAGCTGATGGATGGCTTCCTTGGCATCCGGGCGGAGATCGTCCCCTAAACCCGCTATCGCCTCAATTCTATTATCCAGTGAAACCAGCACGGGCGTTATACCATCGGAAAGCATGCGTTTGATATGGCTGTCTGCCCAATTCGGCACTGTGTCTACTTGCTTGTGGATGAAGTAAGGTGAGCCTATATGAATACGTTTGGAGTCGATAATTCCGAAAATACCCCCATCTTGCGTCTGGGTCACCTGTTTCACATGAAGAGACTTTGATTGTTGATCCAATGCCTCACATAAGGCCTTGGCTATCCGATGTGTTGATCGGGATTCAATCGCGGCAACAAAGGGTTTAACGGCTTGATTACCGTGCCATTCAATGAGCGTTGTACGCCCTAAAGTGACGGTTCCTGTTTTATCCAGAAGAATGACACCCGGTCTTGCCATGTGTTCCAGTGCCGCCCCCCCTTTGATTAATATCCCTTGACGGGCAGCCTGCCCAATGGCCGCAGCCAATGTTAACGGGGTGGCCAAGCCCAATGCACACGGACAGGCGACGATCAGCAAGGCTACCGCATGATCTATAGCATGATCAGGCGACTTGATCAGCCATGCAATTAACGTCAAAAGCGCCAATCCAACGACAGTGACAACAAACCACCCGGCCAATCGATCCGCCTGCTGAACCCATGGCGCCTTAGCTGCCGCACTTTGCTCAATCAGGTGAATAAGCGCCCCCACTCGGGTTCGTTCACCGGTGGCGGTCACACGAATCAATATTGGAGAAGTCAGATTAACAGTGCCCGCATGAACCGAATCACCCACCGAAACAGGCATCGGCTGGGATTCACCGGTCAGCAGAGACTGATCTACACTGCTGTGCCCTTGTGTTACGACACCATCAACCGGTACCGAATCGCCAGCCTCCAGTTCAACGATATCACCTTCTTGAAGAGCCTCGACAGGCACCTCATATGTTTGTCCATCGCTCTCAACTTTGTTGGCTGAAACCGGCGTAACACGAAACAAAGTCTCGACCGCATCCGATGCCCGGCGCTGTTGCCTTCGTTGTATCGCCCGACCAACGAGAAGCAGAAATACCAGCACCGCCAAGGTGTCGAAATACACCTCCCCCCGCTCCAGGACGGTATTGATTGTGCCAGCTATTCCCCCTGCCGCCAGTCCCAGAGCAATCGGAAGATCCATATGAGCCGTACGAGTTCGGATCGCGGACCACGCCCCTCGAAAGAAGACGGCACCGGGCCAAGCCAGAGCCACCCAGGCGAGCCCCATTCCGACCCAGCGAAAGAATGTTTCGTATTCCTTCTCGATACCCGTAAACCAGCCGGCGTATAAACAGACGGCGAGGATCATCGCATTTCCCACCACCGCGCCCGCCACAGCAATACGGATAAGCTCCTTTCGGTTTTCACGTGTGACCATTTCATCCGCCTGAACATCCCTGGCAGGATGAGGCGGATAACCAAGTGAATCGAGTGTAGAAGCAATTCGGGAAAGCTGAACTTCGTTGGGATCCCACCGCAGGGTCAACAATGATTTATTCAGATTCAGACGAGATTCCACTAAGCCCGGAAGAATCGAAGGCAGTTTCTCTACAAGCCATAAACACGCGGGACAATGAATGCCTTCCAGATAAAATCGTGTGGTCCGTAAACCGTCGGTGGTGTCTTCGCAGCAGCGCTCAATGAACGCAGGATGATCGAATGCCTGATACTTGGCCCCCGTGGTCCGTGCGGGTTGAGCCTGAACCATCTGGCGTTGCCGCATCTTGTAATATGAGGCCAGTCCAAGGCGGTGGATAACCGCATAGACAGCTTCACACCCGGCACAGCAGAACTGCTTATGCGCGTCAGCCTTAGGATCCAATCGCCCCGGGGGAACCGGCAACCCGCAATGCGCGCAGCGGACGTCTGCCGATGTGTCTGAGTCGGCAGGTTGAACCGAACGGGGCCGAGATGTGGCCTCACGGTTGGTTTTCATCTAAACAACACGGTAACTGATGGGCGTCAATCTGTCGGATATGTTCTTGTGTAATAGTGCCGTGTTCGGCGGGAGCCTGGGCGTACACGGCATCAGACACCTCCAGACGATGGATAACAGTCACAAGGCCGACCAGAACGATGAGAATCGCGGTGGCAGCAGGCAGGTGCTTGCCCAGAACCCCTGCCAGCGATTGCACGCCCGCCCCCACTGCTACCAAGGCCGGTAACGTTCCCAACCAGAACGCGGCCATCGTTAATGCTCCATATACCGGATCGGCTGTTCCGGCCGCCACCGTGGCATAAGCGTATAGCCAGCCGCATGGAAGCAGCGTCGTCAGCAAGCCGATGGTCAGAGCCCGTGGAAATGGATGCATGGTCATCGCGATTCCCTGCCCAAGACTGATCAGCTTTACCAGATTGCCCGGAAGCGGGATCGTAGGAAGTTTGACCCCACGGAGTTTAAGCAATGTAGCCACTCCGAATACCACCATAATCAGCCCCGCGATAACCGCAGCAAATCGTTGGACACCGACATAGGTCCCGCCCAGGTCGAGCGCGGCGCCCAGCGCCCCGGCCGCCGCTCCCAAGATCAGGTAAGTCACGAAACGCCCGCCGTTGTATGCCGCGGAGAGCAATATCTTGTTCGGTATGGAGTCCTGTCCGCTCGTGCCAACGGCAAACGCAACAAAAGCCCCGCACATGCCCACACAATGCAGGCTGCCCACTAAGCTGGCAAACAACACGGTGATAAACATGGCGGTCATGACATTACCTTCGTTGAGCAGTGGCAGATGCACCTACACGCTGTTCAATCGACTGATTAAAGTGATCATTGCCTCGGACCACATCCACTTCAAACGTCCATAACCCATCACGTCGCAGGGGTACCATCGCGGTATATTCCCCCAACCCCGCATCCCGAAACATGGCTTCATAGACCTCATTGCCACGGGCGTGATGAAAGGCACGCAGTGTCACTGTCGCGCCTTCAACGGGTTGTCCTTGACGATCATGGACACTGATGCGGACGGACCGTTGGCCAAGCATGTCCGCACTGACGGAGGGTTCGATAGTGCATGTCCAGCCAAGGGCAGCATTGTCAGCCAACTGTTTCTGATGGTCATCCCATGCGACCGCTTTTTCATAGTAATCCGGAATGATCGCCTGTGACGGATCGTTAGACGCAATCATTACTACAATCAGGCAGGCTATCGCGTGAACAGACAAGACGCCGATGATAATAGCAGGCCAAACCCATGCACGAGAGGAGTTCTCAGGAAGCACACTGGGACTTATACCGGCATTGGTTGCCGAGTCAGATCGATTCATGGGATCAACCTCGCCGGCCCAAGTAGCCTGCACTCGATAAGTTGTTCAAACCCTTGGCCGTCCTCAACCTCGAGTGTTACAGTCAACATGCCTGCCCGGAAGGATGATTGGGGAGCGATGACAAGCATCCCTTCCGTCCGAGACTCACCCGGAGGAACAGCCAGTGGATTCTCGACAAGTTCGATCCGCTGGATACGTTTGTCATCAGAATGAAAACGGTACTCCGCAGGACGGTCTGTTCGATTGGTGACCTTGATCTTCAATGAATTCGCAACCAAGCCATCGCCGATCAGCGTAAACGGACTACCAAGATTCCGCAGAACCACAACATCGGCCGGCTTTTTGGTCACAAGCAGAAATACAAACAAACCAAGTACCGCGATCAGTACGGCCGGATAAAAGATCACGCGAGCCCGAAGGAGCCGAATCGGTTCCCCTTCCATGGCGGCTTGGGTACTGTATCGGATCAGACCGGGTTTGCGTCCGAGCTTTGCCATCACCGGCGCACACGCATCGATGCATTGGGCACAACCAATACATTCCATCTGCAAACCATCGCGGATATCGATGCCTGTCGGACAGGTTTCAACGCACAACCTGCAATCCACACAGTCTCCCACACTGGTGTCATTCACCCCCCGACGTTTTTTTCCTCGTGGTTCTCCACGCTCCTTATCGTAGGATACGATCAGAGATTGGCGGTCGAGCAGTACAGACTGAAACCGTCCATAGGGACAAGCGATGATACAGGTCTGCTCACGGAAAAAACCGAAGTCGAACATCATCAGCCCGGTCGTGGCAGCCATCACGAGAAATGCCACAGGATGATTCAATGGGGACCCGAGCACCCACTTGGCGAGGTTGTCCACACCGACAAAGTAGGCCAGGAACGTGTGCGCCAGGAACATGGATACAAGCAGATAAACCAGAAAACGGGCTACCCGCCGCCATCCCACAACCTGACCGCGTGGTTTGCCCCCCTTGCCTCGGGTTCCGTCAAACAGTCGTTCGATCGGCCGATAGACAAACTCCATATAAACCGTCTGAGGGCACGCCCAACCACACCAGACACGGCCAAACAAGGCGGTCATCAGGAAAACGCTGATGATCACCGCCAACAAGAACAGCGCCAAAAGAATCGTATCGGTGGGCAGAAAGGTATAACCGAACAAGGTAAAACGTCGGTGTAGAACGTCCAGAAAGATCATGGGCTTGCCATTGATCCTGACATAAGGAGTGATGGTAAAGATCAGGATCAGGACATACGCCACCGCACGACGTGCCGACAGGAACGACCCTTTAGACACGCGCGGATAAAGCCAACGGCGCGAACCGTCTTTTTCTAGCGTCGATAGGACGCGATCTTCTGGCTCCAACAGTGTACTCATCACCAGGCCCTGTCATCATTAAACATTGTGTGGGCCAATCATAGGCCTGGTCAACCGGCACTTTCCACCGGTGTCTCCTGCGCTGGGACGTCGGGCCAAGGCGGAACGATTTCACCTTCCTGTCCGCGTGGGCCGGGCAGGTTTTTACCCCTCAACGAGGCCACATACGCAGACACCGCCACGATTTCTGAACTGGATAACCGGTTTGCCCACGCCGGCATGGCACCATTGGCCGCGCCGTTAAGCAGTACTTGTCCGATGTCACCGAGCGTCTTCACGTTTTTGTAGTAGTCGTCCGTGAGATTAGGCCCAACCAGCCCCTCGCCATCCTTCCCATGACATGAGACACAATTGGTCTGGAAGATACCAGCTCCAACCGACAGGACTGTCTCATCGTTGAGTTTGGACAGGATCGTCGGCTCATCGACGGTCAGGTCCCCCAGCAGAGCCAACATGATCTTGCCAACACGAGCCTTCTCATTTTCGTAAGCTTCGGCAACACTTGTTCCCGCTGTTCCTAAATGATGGGCTGCAAAATAAAAGACACTGAACACGATCGTGCCCATAAACAACCACGACCACCAGCCCGGGATCGGGTTGTCATACTCTCTGATGCCGTCATACTCATGATCGGTCAAGGGATCATTGAGCAACGTGGTTTCAGCCACCTCGGTTTCGGGATGTTTATCAGTCATTGTTGTGAACCTCCGTGCCACTGATCTGTGAACGTGGGTTAAGTGGCTCGGGTTGGTAATCATCGTTCAAGGGCATGCGTGCATCCCGCTCGATCAGCCCACGGGGTCGTGTCATCGTCAGGAGCAGGATCGCCAGGAAGCATAGGAAAAACAGCACCAGCGCGATCTGTGTGAACAAGCCGAAATTGCCTTCCTGTAAGACCATCTGAAGCATCAGGGTTCACTCCTGGCCGAGGCCTTGCCCGAGTCCGGCTCCGAGATGGGCTGTTCCGCGGTTTCTGTCGTGTCGGACTGTTCAGGTGTTTTGTGTATGTCGGTACCCAGCCGCTGTAGGTAAGCAATCAGGGCCACGACTTCCTTGTCTTCCAGCCCGACCGGTCCGCCTTGCTCCTCGATCTCGCCGGCGATCATCGCGGCCTGCTGCCGGGCGTGTTCCTCGGCGGTCTGCTCATCCTTCAATGTGTAAGGCACACCCAGAATCCTCATCGCCTTGACCCGCAACGGGATCGAAGCAAAATCAAGCTTCTTCTTCTCAAGCCAGGAGTATTCCGGCATGATCGATCCGGGAGTCACCTTGGCAGGTTCCTGGAAGTGAAGCACGTGCCACAGGTGCGACTGCTTGCCGCCTTCACGTGCCAGGTCCGGCCCGATCCGACGCGAACCCCACTGGAACGGATGGTCGTACACGAACTCGCCGGGCTTGGAGTATTCGCCGTAGCGTTTGGTTTCGGCAAATATTGGGCGGATCATCTGAGAGTGGCAGTTGTAGCAACCCTCCGCGATATAGATATCACGTCCCGCCAATTCCAATGGCGTATACGGTGTCACTGAGGCGATTGTCGGCACGTTGGATCGGATAAGGAATGTCGGGATGATCTCAAACAGAGAAGCAACCACAACGGCAACAATGACCCACATGGTGAATCGGAAAGCCAGACGTTCCCATCGACGATGCCATTTCAGCTGCGCCCAGATATCCAGCTTGTGACCCAGCTCGGTAACGGCATGGATGCGAGATACCGCCTGTTCGTCCTGTGGCTCAGCACGACTCAGTGCCGGCGCCTGATGTACCGGCTTTTCATATACCGCCGGGCGGGTACGCCAGGTCATGATGTAGTTATAGAAGCCAAGTACCGCGCCGAGGAAGTAACACAACCCGCCAAGGATCCGCAGGTAATACATCGGGATGATGCGTTGTACCGTTTCCACGAAATCGGGATACATCAACTGTCCCTGCTCGTCCAAGCCTCGCCACATCAGGCCTTGGGTGATACCCGCAACGTAAATCGGGATGATGTAGAGCAGGATCCCAACCGTAGCCAGCCAGAAGTGCGTCTCCGCCAGTTTCTTGCTGAACAGCTTGGTTTGGAACAGCCGTGGCAGGAGGAAGTACATCATGCCGAAGGCCATAAACCCGTTCCACCCCAAGGCCCCGCCGTGAACGTGAGCGATAGTCCAGTCGGTATAGTGGCTCAAAG
>CAZJCN010000002.1:0-34961 GCA_964544195.1 uncultured Phycisphaeraceae bacterium
AGACCTGCATCGACTGCGGTCTTTGTGTCGATGAGTGCCCGGTTCAGGCGATCTTCCCCGAAGAGGACCTGCCGGAAGAGTGGCACGATTACATCGAAAAGAACGCGGCCTATTACGCGAACAAATAATCTAGGCACCAATGTGTCCCTGCAGTCGCCATGACGGGTGTTGCCCGGTGTGGTGTGCTGTGTTTATTTCTTAACCTGGACCTGTCTACTTATGCTCTCGCGCGTGCTGATCACCGAAACGTTATCCGATACGGCGGCCAAGTGGTTGGCTGAACACGCCGAGGTGGTTTGGTGCCCTTACGAGAGTTCACAACTCGATCAACAACTCACTCAGGCTGAGGGACTGGTGGTTCGAACCTATACTCTCGTTAATGATTCATTTTTGGATAAGGCCCCACGGCTGAAGGTGGTGGGTCGAGCCGGTGTCGGTCTGGATAACATCGATCTTGATGCTTGTCGGGCCAGGGGTGTGCGAGTTGTTTATACACCCGACGCGAATACCCAAGCGGTCGTCGAATATGTACTGGCGCTGATGTTGGATCACTACCGCCCCCGTACCGACCTGCCCGATCGAGCCGATTCGGAGACCTTTCACGCCCTGCGTAAGACCGAGGTTGGCCGTCAGCTTGATCAGCTGACACTGGGAATCGTCGGATTCGGTCGGATTGGCAAGCGCCTCGGCAGGGCGGCGCATGCGATTGGAATGCGGTTGTTGGTTTGCGATCTTTTGTCGGAGTCCGAGCTACGACAGGCGGTCGATTATCCCTTCGATTTTGTTGATCACACCACTCTCTATGCTCACAGCGATATCGTATCCCTGCATGTCGATGGTCGACCGAGTAATCGACACATGATTGATGCCGAGGCGCTTGCGTTGATGCGTAACGACTGTCTTTTCATCAACGCTGCAAGAGGCATGTTGGTGGACTCATCCGACCTCGCTGACTGGGCAAAGCTGAACACCAAGGCCCAGATCGTCCTTGATGTTCACGACCCGGAGCCTCCGCCGGGGGACTACCCGCTCTACGGGCTGTCAAACGTTCGCCTGCTTCCACACATTGCTTCTCGAACATATCTAGCGCTGGAGAATATGAGCATGGTCGTCAAGGACGTCATCAAGGTATTAGAGGGGCAGGAACCGGATTACCCCGCTGTTTAGATTGGGTACGACAGCCATGCATTATGCAGGCAGATCGTTACTCGGATGACATTTGTTCAATTTTCTTTTTCGATAACCGGGTTGCCGTGCTCATCGAGTTTGAGATCAGTGGGGCCCTGTCGAAACTCGACTGGGCCGGGTGGGCTGTTGCGCCAAGGCTGATCTTTGATGATCTCTTGGGCAGCACGGATGCCGTTAACCATGGCTCGGCGCTCGGTCATGGATTGGGGCGATTCCAGTCGTGATTGGTATGGCTTGTGTTCTTCCTGATAAAGATGAATCGTCTGTGTGGGGAAAGCAAACTGGACACCGAGTTTATCTGCGAGGCGAACAATATCGATAAATAAACGCTCTCGCTCCCGCAGTTCCGTAGACCAATCCGGAACCTGGTGGAATACGTTAAGCAGGATATTCAAACTTGACGGGCCGAATTCGTGGCACCAGACCTGAAAATAATCCTTACGTGTATAAGGATGTGTTCGGACAAGCTCACGGATGCCTTCCGTAAAGGCGATCAATTGTTCCGGGGTGGTGTCATACTGCACACCGATGTAGGTTTTCCATCGACGATACTTGCGTCGGCCGTAGTTATCCACTGCCGCGTTAATAAGATTTGCATTGGGTAGCGTGATGAGCGAATTATAGAAGGTGCGGATGCGGGTGGACCGGAAGCCAACCTCTTCCACAGTGCCTTCGATTCCTTCTGTAACAATCCAGTCTCCCAAAGTGAACGGCTTGTCAAACAATACGGTCAACGAGCCGAACAGATTTTTCACAGAATCCTGTGCCGCGAGAGAAACAGCCAAGCCCGCGATCCCCAATCCCGCCAGCCATCCGGTGATATCCAATCCGAACACATTCTGTGCTACGAATAACGTAAACACCACCACGAGAAAGATACGCAGGCTTTTGCGCACCAATGGAACGAGTTGGTCATCCAGCTTGGTGTCTGTCTTTTCGCTGACTCGACGCAATGCAGCGTCAATCACGTCGACCAGATTGAACATCAGCCACGCCACAGCCAGAATCAGCAGGAACAGCACGATATTGTCAGTGAACTCCGCGAGTTTCGGTTCGCGGTAGATGTTGGCTATCCCGACCCACAGGCCCAAACTCAGCAGGGCAAAGCTCGCCGGGCTGGCTGCATTATCAAACATGATGCCGCGAACCTCCCAGCCCCGAGCCTGCCAGCGATCCCCCGCCTTGCGCAAGGCTGACTGTACCAGCTTGCCCAGCAATAACCCCGTAAAGATCGCGCCGAACAAAGCTAACCAGGCCCACCGTGGGGTTTTCTCAAACGTCGGACCGACCAGCGTCACCACGTTGGCTTCATCAGTCTTCGCTGCCTGATCGAAATAGCTGGGGGGCAGCAATTCTGTGGACTGATCAAGGATCGGGATATCCAGCACGGTCTGCCGGCTGAATCGCCAGATACCGTCTTCATCCCTCTCAGTGATGATTCGGCCTTTGGGCGCTTTCCCATAACTGGCTAATTTATCCCAGACCCATGCATAAGCCGGCGAAGGAAAGAACTGATATCGACGTATCGGATCGAGATCGCTATCCACTTCTGTGCTGATGGCCAGCTCATCGGGTAACTGCTGCAAGTCCACTCGACCAAGCCGATTTAATATGTCCAGGAGCTTTCTTGCTCTATCCTGCTGTTCTGTAGCAGAGAGGTTTGGTGGAAAATCAAAACAATCCAATGCGCCAGGCCAGGCATCATCGTATCCATCATCAATCCGGTTCATTGATGACAGAAATACTCGCATGACGTCGCGGGGACTGTTGAGCTTATGCGCTTGTAACTCATGTTCCACTTGTTCATCGAAGGCAGCGCTTTCGTAGTGTTCTGCCACGCTGTTCGAGGAGCCGGACGTATCTTGCGCTGTTACGAATTGAGGATAGACGGCAATAACCGTTAACAGCAGAATAAACAGTCGAGTAGCATGCATGGTCAGGTCCGCTACAGTGGTCAATGGCTATGGCTTAGCGCACATACAGCCTCAGTTCAACATATAAAGATTGTAACGGTTATGGGGGTTGGCGCGGATGTGTGGCTGGGATCGTCCTCGGGCTTTTCTATGGCCGTCTGATGACGCGGACGTTGCGCCGCCCATCTTCCCGTCGCCGAATCCCGCTGAATAGATTGGCTATCAGGTCCAGAAAGCGGGCGATGGTACCCAACACAATGAAAGTGACTATACTCACCAGAATCGCTGTCAGTGTCAGCAGGACAATCGGAACCACCACAACCAGAAGGGCCAGCAGTATGGCGGTGCGCGTCACCCAGCCTGGTTGTCGGGAGATCCGAGTCACCCACATCCCGGCATCGGGATAGCGTCGATGTATCTCTTCTTCAAACCATACTTGCCAACTCATATAAGCATCTTAGGCCTACTCGCGGACGTTGACAACGCAATGTATTTCTATCTCCGATAACCTGATGCTTACGTCGGAGAAGGTGTTAAACCCACGTTTGTTCAGCTACTCCTTAAGTTCGAATCGTTGTCCGTCGATACGAACGCTAAGGCCCGTACTCAAGGAGCGGAGAGAATTATGTCTGAACCAATCGCCTCCATCGGCCCGGCCGCGACCGGGCAGAACCAGGATCCCAAGCAGGTCGAGGCCATCGTCCAGTCTGCCGTGCAGGAGATCAGTCATATCGCGACCCTTCCCGAGGTCACGATGAAGATCATCCAGCTCGTCGAGGACCCGGATTCGACAGCCAATGATCTGAACAAGGTCATCAGCAATGATCCGGCCTTGGGTGCCCGGATTCTTAAAGTGGTGAACTCCGCATTCTACGGACTACCCGGTCAGATTGGTTCGATCAACCGGGCGATCGTCCTGCTCGGACTGAATGCGGTGAAGAACATCGCTATCGCCGCTAGTTTGGCGAAGTTGTTCCGCGGTGGGAAGATCTCCAGCAACTTCGATGCCCGAGACCTGTGGACGCACGCCATCGCCTGTGCCACCGGGACCCGTTTGCTTGCCAAACATGCGGGTCTGGGCCTGCCTGATGAGGCATTCCTTGCCGGGTTGATCCATAACATCGGCATTATGGTTGAGATCCAGGCCCGCCGTCCCAAGTTCGTGCAGGTGATGGAGAAACTTGAAAAAGAGCCCGACACCACTTTGCGTCAGGCCGAGGCCGAGATTCTTGGTGCTACGCATGAACAATTCGGCAGCGCCCTGTGCAAGCTGTGGAAGTTCCCGCAAAGCTTCCAGTACGTCACCGGCTTCCATCACAACCCGATGGAGCTGAACGACAAGAACCGGACACTGACCGGATTGGTACACGTCGCCGATGTATTGGTGGCCAAGCTGGATATTGGTTTTGCACGGGGTACGGAAACTACCGAGTTTGATCCTTCCCTGTTGCAGTTCCTGAACCTGACACAGGAACACATAGACGAGGTATCTCAAGCCCTCCCCGAGGCACTCGAAGAAACCAAGGCTCTCTTTCAGTCCGTCTAAGACATTATGAACACATTGGCATCCTATGCGCTCCAACGCGCGTCGATGCCCGGTCCGGCCGACCGGCCCGAAACAGGCCCCCGTCGGGCGGCGTCCCGATGGTGTAGATGTAAGGCGTCTCTCTTTTCCCTCCGGGCGGCGGTACGACTCGTGCCGTCGCCTTTATTTGGATAGGAAACTCCTATACCATCAGCTTCACGCTGCTCGTCGTGAGCCGCTGATGGCAATCATCCCGATCAGACTAATAATCCCCAAAGCGGGTTCGGGGATATTTGTGGTGTTACCAGGCGGGGTTCCCGCGTTCCAGTTACCAAGAATCAAGTTTAAGTCTTCAATCCCTACAAAGCCGTCACCCGAAGGATCGCCTTGAAGGGGGTCACCGGCGGTTACGATTTGGTTCCAATTTCCCAGAACGATATTCAGGTCTGTGATTCCGACAAACCCGTCACCATCCAGATCACCGGGGATCAAAGGTGTCAATACTCCCACACCGAATACACCGTCGTAATCCAGCACAGCCCAGACATGCTTGTTGACGAGGTCAACACCATATGCCCCAAGGTCGGTGGGATCTAACATGCCGCCACCAAGGGTAGTCAGGTAGTCGGCGTAAGAGCCGGCAAAGAACGCCGGCGTACCGGCCGTGTTACCGTCCACCGCAAGCTGCCAGTCACCGGACACCGGGTCGTGGACCAGCAACCGAAGGTCGTCTTCCACGGCACCGAGTGGCAGCGAACCCGGTTCGTAGGTCAGTTGCAGCGTATACAGGTCGCCGGCGCCGCCACCGAAGACCAGATTCACCGCGTCACCGATCAGGTCGGCCGAGCCGGGGTCGGGGTTGGGCGTGGTCTGCATCGAAACGTTCTGGTTCTTCGAGCTGACCCCATCTTCCAGTGTTGCCGCGACGTCGAAGGTGTTGACGCCCACGATGTGGCGGTACGAAAAACCAATCGACACGTTAGCGTTGTCGGCGGTCGTGTCGACGAGGTGGTACTCGAGGTTCCAAGTCTGGTTGGGCACCGGTTCGGCGCCGTCGAGGAATACTTCGATGTCGTTGTTGATCCCGGCGAACGTGGTCATCTCAAGGGGGGCAACGTGTTGGCCGGTGTGCGTGCCCGAGAGCTGGCCGAAACGGTTGAACAGGAACGACGCCTGCGCCGACTCGCCGGGCTTGACCGGCGTGCCCGGGTCGAAGCCGTTGGCCAGGCTAAACGGGCCGGTCGTCAGCTGCCCGGTCGTGAACTTCACAGACGCGCGAAAACCCCCGGCAGGCGCGGCAGCGTTGCTCAGTGTCGCCGTCTGACCCAACGTGACGTCCACTGGGTCCGGCGAAGCCGTCAGCAACGGCGCTTCGTGGAGCTTGATGCTGATCGTGGCGGTGTCGTCCGGGTCTGTCGGGTTACCGTCGTTGACCACCGTCAGATCGCTTTCGTAGGTCCCGGTGGGCAGCGAGCGGTCGAGCGTAACCAGACCCGGGACGAAGACGGACTGGCCGTCGGCGATCGGCTGGCCGGTGACCTGCCCGCCGTCGGCCAGGTCGCCGCCGGGCACTAGGACGGTCGAGAACGTGGTGGCGACGCCGGAGTTGTTGGTGACCTCAATGCCCCGGCTGACCGTGCCGGTGCCCCGGAGCACGGAGGATGACAGTGTGCTGCCGTTGGCGTTGGCGGCGCCGTTGTTGACGGAGATGAACACCTCCGAGCCGTTGCCGCCGCCGGCGCCGTTGACCAAGAAGTTGTCGATGGCGAACTCGCTGTTGTTGCCGCCGAAGAAGATCTCGTCGACATAGATCTCCATGTAGGCGATGTCGACGAAGTTGCCGCCGTCGACGTTGAAAAAGTCGTCGGTGAGGAAGGCGGTGTCGAACTGCATGGACTCTTCGCGTCCCAGCCCGCCGCCCAGGCCGGTGAACGTCTGGGAGAGCTGGTAGCCGTTGAAGTTGGCGCGCCCGTCGGAGTCCTCGAAGTAGATGCTCAAAAACTCCGGCGCGACCGGGACGCCGGCCTCGGACCAGGCGAAGTCGAACGACACCTCGGTCACCGCGCCAGGCCCCATCGAGCTGAAATCAAACGCGACGAAACCGCCCGAGCCGTTGTCCAGCGGGTTGCCCCACAGCGCGTCTCCGTCGATCAGCGTACCGTTGCCCAGCGTCTGGTACGCCGAATCGAAGAAGACGTTGTTGCCGGTGCTGTTGAACACGTCCACGCCGTCGGTCGTGAAGAAGAAGTCCCCGTCGAGCAACCCGGTCGGCGACGCCGGCCAGTTGAACCCGTCCCCCGTCGGGCCGGACGTGAACGTATAAAAAAACTTGCGCCTGGGCCCCACCGGCGAAGGCCAGAACCCACAGGGTCACGCAAACCCACCGCAAACTCGTATCGCGGCCCATTGTATCTCTCCTCTCCCGGCCGCTGGGCAACCTGCTCGCGGCGCCTCACGTGAACGTCAATGATTGCCATCTGATCAACGAAATGAATGTAGGCACAAGCTCGCCCTGCCAAGCCTAACGAAGTAAATATAACCCGGCTGTCGCCCGCCGGTCAACAAAAAAAACCCAGTCGCGGCCTAAATGCCCGCCTTGTATTTATAGAACAATGTATGCATAGCAAGCCGCAGCCGCTCGGGTGCGGTTTGTCCGCTCGGTTACGCTCGCAACTCGTTCACCTCATTGTTCTATAGACAATCATGTCGGTAAATGCTTCCGCCACAAGCAGGGAGCCGCCAGCGGATTGTCCTCACCTCGGCGTCAGTCCTTGGATTCCTCGCCCTTGATGATTACATCGTCCACCAGCCCGTAGTCCTTGGCCCCCTGTGCGCTGAAGAACTTGTCGCGCTCCGAGTCCTGCTCGATCCGTGATACGTCCTGGCCGGTGTGCTTGGCGAGAATCTCGTTGAGCTGCTGCTTGGTCTTGAGGATTTCTTCAGCCTGTATGGCGACGTCAGTCGTTTGGCCGTAGATCCCGCCGTACGGCTGATGGATCATAACCTTAGCGTGGGGCAGGCAGTAGCGTTTGCCTTTTTCGCCTGCCGCAAGGATCAAGGCGCCTCCGCTCATGGCCTTGCCGACGCAGACGGTGGAGACCTCGGAGCTGATATGATTCATTGTGTCATAGATGGCGAGCGTGTCATCGACTGATCCGCCGGGTGAGTTGATGTACAGGCTGATATCCACGCCTCGCTTGGTGTTTTCCAGATGCAGCAGACGCATGATGACGCCGGTGGCGCTGGCGTGGTTGATCTCGCCGACCAGGAAAACCACCCGGTTTTCCAGGAGCATCTCGTCGATGGTCATCTCGCGATACCGCTGCATCGGCGGGGGGGCGAGCTGGGGGTTGGGGTAGTGCCCGGCCTGAGTCATCGCCGCCAAGGCGGCACGGAAACCGGGAGGGTGTGGCAGGTTGCTGTCGTGATTCTGGTTCATCCGTGATCCTCGCTGGTCCATGTTAGGGCGTACTTTTTTTGTTTGTTCAGACATGATAGCGGCTCGTCCACAGCTTGTGGAACTCGGGCCGGGCTCTACATCGATAGCTTATCTTTGGTATCCAGGATTATCCCATCGTAAAAACAGGCGCCACCGTAAGGAGACGCCTGTTTGAGCAAGTGTCTGGTGTCTGGCTTGGAGAGTCACCAGGGTTCCCCGGGATCGGGTCATTGTATTCAGCTCAGGCCTCGTCTCGGCCTGCGTTGTCCTCTTCCAACAGCTTACGCAGGTACCGATTCTCCCGGCGGGTCGCTTCGAGGTCAAAGACCAAGTACTTGATGCTCAGACGGAGGTAATCCAGTGACTCCTGCAGGTCGCTGACGGACTTTTTCAGCCGTTGATGACGCTCCTTGGTCTGTTGTGCCATTTTCTCCAGCTTCTCCCGTTCCGCCTTCGGTAGTGAGGCGATCTCCCCCATCAACTCGGCCAGTTTGTTCTGAAAAGCTTTTTCGTCCATGTCTTGGATACTCCCTTGTTCCGCTATACGTTCCGTCATCAGCCCGATGTGGGTGAGACAATCCACGATGTACAAGGGGCTTGCCATTTGGCTATATAAAGGGGGTTGCCGGGATTGTGATTGTTAACCCGTTATTAACAAGCACTTATATTCGGGTCGGGCAGGCTGGCTTGGATTGGGATGGTTAGGAATCCGTGGGATGTTGTTTGAGGGCAACATCGGTGTTGTAGCGGATGTGCTTGGCTGGGCTTATGTTGAATCGTAATTGTCTCTGCTCAGGACAGAATCACCCGGCCGGTTCCCCGGGTAATTTTACCTAGTACGAATGAATGTTCGCCGGTTTTTTTTAGCTTGTCCAAGATCGCGTCAGCGAAGTGGGGTCGAACAATCAGAGTGTAGCCCACGCCCATATTGAAGACCCTGAACATCTCCTGTTCATCGACTTGGCCGTGGCGTTGCAGGAACCTGAACAGCGGGGGGATTTGCCATGCCTTTTTGCTGATTTTGGCGTCGACGCTGCTGTGCAGGGCTCGGTTGACGTTTCCAGGCAGGCCACCACCGGTGATATGTGCCATTCCGCCGATCGGGCGTTTACGTTTGTAACTCCTGAGTACGCTGACAATCTGGCGAGCATAAATCCGTGTCGGCTCAAGTAAAACTCTGCCTAGCGGCCGCTCATCTTCCAGATCAGGGTAAACCTTATCCAGTTTGAGCTTGGCGTGCTTCAGAATCGCTCGGACCAGAGTATATCCGTTCGAGTGGATACCACTGGAAGTCAGTCCGATGATGACATCACCCGGCTCAACACGCTGCCCATCGATAACCCGCTTCAACTCGCAGACGCCCACGGCAAAGCCGGCCAGATCGTAGTCCCCGGGCTTATAGACGTCTGGCATTTCTGCGGTTTCACCCCCGATCAGGGCACATCCAGCCAGTTGGCAGCCGTCGGCCACCCCTTTGACGATCTGCTCCATCTGCTCGGGGATCACCTTGTGGACGCCCACGTAATCCAGAAAGAACAGGGGTTCCGCCCCCTGTACGATCATGTCGTTCACGTTCATGGCCACACAGTCCTGGCCGATGGTGTCATGGATACCCATCTGGACTGCCAGCAGGACCTTGGTCCCTACGCCGTCTGTACAGGCGATCAGGACGGGGTCTTTGTAATTTCGCTTGAACAGGCGTTCGTTGTAGTCTAGCCGGAAGCACCCCGCGAAAGCCCCGTCTCGGCCGAGGACACGTGGGCCGTAGGTCCGCCGCAGGTGGGCGGTGATGCGGTCAACGGTACGGTCGCCGGCGTCTATATCAACTCCGGCCTGGGCGTATGTCAGGCCCTTGTTTGGGCGGTTTTTCTTGACCATAGATCCGTAGTTTACGTTTCTTGAGCCTGTCTGACACGCCGGGGCTCAAGACCGAAGTGAGGGCAGGTCGGTCGTGGCAGTCTTGGGGCACGATGTCAGAACCGGCCTGTGACTGGACCTGCGAGGAAACAGACCCTATGGTTTTAGGACTTCTCACGGCCCCCTATGCTTATAGGATTCTGACTGGGCTGCGTGGGTTGGGCATTGGTGCTCGGATCACAAGAGCCATGGCAGATACACTGCAACAACTCTTCACGGAACATGGATTGCGATGCACAAAGCAGCGTCGTGCGATCTATCAAGCTCTCTGTGACCACCGAGGCCACCCTACCGCCGATGAACTGTATCGTGTTGTCAAGTCCCAAGTCGAGGGTCTAAGCCTTGCCACGGTTTACAACACGCTCGAAGCCCTGTGCTGTGCAGGGTTGGCTTACAGACTGTCAGGATGCGGAGGCAACGGGTCAACTCGATACGACGCGGCTGGCGAGGACCACCTGCATCTGCGATGCAGAAAAACCGGCCACGTTGCTGACGCCCCCGATGACTTGGGCCAACGCATTCTCAAACACATCCCCTCTGAATTGATTGATGAACTACAGCACCGCACAGGATTCACCGTCAGTAAAATTCAGTTGGACCTGGTGGGGGAGTTCAAGCAGGCAAACAGGTTCACGAGCCCGTAGTCTCATTGGCTGAAAATAGATCAATCGGTACGCCCACTGATTAAAGGTGCATACGGCGGGTGTAAATCAGCCATTCAATCAGCATAACACCAAGTGCCATCCATATGAACCAATGCCAGACTTCGCGTTGTACACCAGCTGTTTGTGTGGTGGCGTTTCCTGCTGATGTGCTGACCTTGAGTACCGAAACGGGTCGAATATCGCTTTCCGAAGAATCCAGTAGGTTCACGCTTAACCTATCATAGGGTGGATCAACTGCTGTTCGTGCTTTGTACAGGCCAGCTCTGCGGAATGGTGGTAGAACCGCTGAGCCTTGTGTGCGGCGTACTGTCAGTGTGTCCGGTCCGTCGTAAGCAATCAGACGATCGGCGTCAATAGGTATTGATATAACCTCTCCGGTGCGATACGCCACACCCGCCCCTTCCGACATGCCGGCCAATCCCAGTGTTTGCATGGTGTTGCCGAGGAATACCGGGAAGCTGATCTTGATCGGCCAATTACTACGAAGTACATCAAAACTTGCCACGACATGGCGGACACCGTCACGAATAACTTCAGCCATTATTGGTCCGCTACGTCCTGTGATGAGCACAGTGACATTCGGTGATACAACAAGCCTTCCCGCCCCCGAAAGTATCACATCATCCAGCGATACATAACGCAAGAGCGGATGAGTCCGATCCCATGTGAGAATTCGTTCGGTCCTCTCGATTTCGTCATTACCGGGTTCGACGCGTTGGATGTCCTCTAATGGGGGAGCCGAGGCAAAGTAAATGCTGTTGACCAGAGGTGTCGTACTGGGGCTATAGCGGTCAAACACGATGACATCGAAACCCTCACCAGCCTGCCCGGCTGAACCGGAATACTCCCAACCCCCGCGGCGGAGAGATTCAGGTGATTGGTCTTCGAACTTCTCCGGCGTCATCATCGCCAGGCGACGTACGCCCGCGCTGCGGATGCCGCGTTCAAGGAAAGCATTACCGGTTGTGATAAGCAACACACGGAGTCGGCGTGCCGGTGCCAGTGTCATCCTCGCAGTATTATCTACAATCAAGTTGTCCTGATAATCGTGGGATAGTGTCAGCAGCCCTGTGCCGGGCAAAACGAAATCAAACTGTACCGTAGCGAAGTTCTCTGCTGGAGATAGCCCGCGACTGGATCCGTCCGGCGAATCTGCATCCACTGCGCCTGCCAGTTGAAGAGGTTGAACCTGTATGGGTTGGCCATCTAATGACAGCGTCAGATTGGTTTTTACCGTCTTGGGACTGAAGTTGGCAATTCGGGCAAAAGCCTGAACGATCTCTGGTTTATCGAAGTCGCGCCGGGCACTGAACGATACGATCCCTACGTTATCGGCCGATTTTTCACCACTTGAAGTGTTGCTTGTCTGGCCGATCGGGATGTATTTCAAGATGGCACCAGATAGTGACAGGTCCATGTCTTCGTCGTGTATGCGGCCGTCGCTGATGATATAAACCACAAGGTTGTTTTCAGTGCTGATTGCATAAGGTTCGACCAAGCGAAGTACGGGTGATAATAGACTGGTCTGGTCGGTTGGTTCTATCCTTTTCACCGCATTTCGTAGCAATGAGGTGTCGCTGGTAAAGGTATGGCGAACTTGAGCATGCTGTGCAAAGCTGACTATCATCGTTCCCTCTGCGGAGACAGCCTCGTCGTTTCCATATGCATTGCCGACGGACAGCGTATCGATCAGCTTCAATGCGGTTCGTTTGGCTTCATCCAATCGGGACGGAGATACATCGATTGCATTCATGGAAGCCGAATTATCGATCGCGATGACAACGCGTTGTCCGGGCATCGCTGTCGCATCAAAAGATGGTCGGGCCATGGCCATGAGAATCGCCGCAAGAATCATAAGTTGCAGTAATAGCAGCAGGCTTCGGCGTAAACGCTGAAACGGGGCGTTGACCTGCATGTCCTGAATGGCTTTCTTCCACAACAGGGTTGATGAGACCACCATGACCCGGCGGCGCAGCTTGAGGAAATACAGCGACACAAGCAGCGGAACTGTGATCGCCGCAGTAAGCAGTGCCAGTCCCGGCGATAGAAAGTTCACGTGTCTGCCTCCATGTGTCCTTCGGTCATGAAGTAAGCCCGATATAACGTCATGTGCAAGTTCATCCCAACAGCCCTTTCTGCCTTAGATACTTCAACATAAGCCTATCGAAAGGCACGTCAGTTTCACTCGCCAAGTAGGCGATGCCTCGTTTCATGCACTCTTGGCGTACGAATTGACAATAGGCCTGGAGATTGGCGCGGTATCGCTTTAACAGTGTCGGGCCAACACTGACCTCTGCGATGTTGCCGTCCTCGATGTCTTGAAGACGTAGATCTCCCAGCACGTTGCCTATGGCCGGATCAACTTCCTGTGGCGCCAGCAATTGGATCGCATAAACGTCGTGTTTGTCACCTGCCAGATATCTGAGCGCCTGGTTGAGGTCACCTTTATCAAAAAAATCACTGAGTAGTATCATGACACCGGGTTGCCGCTGAAGTAATGCCAATCGCTTACAGGATGCAACCAGGTTGCCACTTGTCTGTTCGCCCGTAGCAGCATGCTGCTTTTGAAGAAAGTCGAGCATACGAGGAACCGGGCGTCGTCCTCGCATCCCTTGTGCCATGTCCACGAGTGTGTGGGCGAAGGTGTAAAGGTTAACACGGTTGTAATGTGTCAACCCGATATAACCCAAAGCTGCAGCCACGCGTTTAGCGTAGTTCAGCTTATTGGGATTCCCGTAATCCATGCTCGCGCTGATATCCAGAGCAATAGTGACGGACAGGTCTTTCTCTTCCATGAACAGCCGAAGGAACAGTTTGTCCAGGCGAGCGTACAGGTTCCAGTCGATGAAACGAAGATCGTCGCCGACGACGTAGCTGCGGTAATCTGCAAACTCAACGCTTTGGCCTTTCTTCTTGCTCCGCCGTTCACCCTGTAACTTTCCAGCCAGGATTTTTCTGGACAGCACATCCAACCGGTCCAGACGTTGCATAAACGTTGGGTCCAGCAGGGAATGATGTGTATCGGGATGTGTATTCAACGATGTCATGACGAGTGGAGTTAGAGTAATACCGACGTGTATTATGTCTTCAGGCCTAAGGCTTCTACAGGCAGAGTGTCGATAATGTCGTTGAGAATCATGTCCGGCGTAATGCCCTCAGCCTGCCCTTCAAAGTTCATGATTACGCGGTGCCTTAGTGCGGGAAGCAGAACGGACTTGATATCATCCGTCGAGACGTGGGTGCGCCCATCAAGCAACGCTTTGACTTTCCCGGCAAGAATCAGGGCCTGTACCGCACGGGGAGATCCGCCGAAACGCAGGAATTGTTTGGCCAACTTACTTGCGTATTCACCTTCGGGGTGGGTCGCCAGCACACATCGGATCGCATAATCCTGCACATGTGGAGCAATGAGTACTCTTCTGACGAGCTGTTGATAGGCGACAATCTTATTGCCATCGAGTACCGGCACAATCGACGGCTCCGCTTCACGAGTCGTACGGTTGGCGATTTCATGAAGTTCTTCTCGTGAGGAATATCCTACGTCCAACTTGAACATGAATCGATCCAGTTGCGCTTCGGGAAGCGGGTATGTGCCCTCCTGTTCGATCGGATTCTGTGTCGCCATGACGAAAAATGGTTTTTTAAGCGGATAGGTTTCTCCAGCAACCGTAACGGCCTTTTCCTGCATCGCTTCCAGCATCGCCGATTGGGTCTTTGGTGTGGCCCGGTTTACTTCATCCGCCAATACAATCTGTGCAAAGATGGGGCCGGGTTGAAACTTGAACACCCTGGCTATTGTTCCGTCAGCATTACGAGATTCGACAACGATCGTTGTACCGGTGATATCAGCCGGCATCAGGTCAGGTGTGAATTGGATTCGGTTGAAGTCCAGCGCGAGGGCCTGACTCAGGCTGCGGATTAATAGCGTCTTGCCTAAACCCGGCGCACCTTCGAGCAGGGCATGTCCGCCCACAAAAAGGCATGTTAACACCCCGTCAATGATTTCATCGTGGCCGACGATCCATCGTGCCACTTGGTCGCGAACCGCCTGATAATCTTTACGGAACGACTCGGCCTGTTGAAGCAACTGTTCTTCTAATTCCTGTTTTTGATCGGCCATGTGTGGGCCTCCTTGGCTATTATTAATTTTATGGTGGATGTATCACTTGGGATCTGATTGCTCTCTCGCTCGCCGCTTCGCCGCTAGCAGTCTGCTGGTTGTGTGGTCTTGCTCAACCTGTTCCGGAGAAGTATTTCGTGTGGTTGCGTGATCGGTACTCCGACTGTCTTCTGATGCTGCGCCAAGTGCATCGGCGAAGTCATCGCTGGCTGTAAATGACGTGCCAGCTTCGAACTTACGAGTACTGTCAGTAGTGTTCGGGGACGTATGAGAGGTATCGTTTGTGACCCGACTCCGGACTCGATTGGCTAAGGCCTTTTCGGTCTGCGCCTGACGATCTTTTAATGCGGCCAGTGTCGATTCAGCTTGAATTTCTCGTGGCCGGAAGGCTACTAAGAGACGGGTTAGGCGATTTCTGGACCATGTCCGGATAGCAGCCGGGTCCCACGCGATCCGTCGGCTAGCTACATCCAACAGAAAAAGCACGATCAGCCACCATAGCAGGGTTCGCCAGAGAGGGCGGATGGATCGGGTCTCAAACGGGATTGAACGGTCAAACAATCCGAATGAAGATGCGTTAACGGGGTCAAGGATTCGTCCATTGGTAATTTCTATGATCTGTTGCAGAATCACGTCATTGGATTTGAAGCGTCTAAGCTCTTCGCCGGGAGGTCGGGCAGCCCCTCCGAACACTGCCCTACGCGTTCCATCCGGTGATTCGATAAAGAGGCTGACGACATAGTTGCCGCTTTGGTCCGCATGGGCCTTGGCTTGATATTGACCCGGCCCGACTTGTTCGAGAGTGACCGGTTCTACGGAGCCGTCAGGTTTAAGGATACTGCCGCGAACGTTCAGGAAATTTCCGAATGATCCTGTTCGTGACGTTCCACGGGAAAGTGATGTTTCATTCTCATTAGCCGTGTCTAGCTGGATTTGCAGCCGGCCATCACGGACGGATACCAGCAGGTCGGCGTCTCGTGTCGCGCTGGGTCGAGCGATCATACGTAAAGTTCGTGACCAGAAATCCGCATATCCGCCCCATGTCAGCCACGCGGTAGCCCAGCGATTGGTCGCGTCAGAGGTGAACGCTGCGCTGCGCCCCAAGCCGACCTGCCAGTGTGCGAAGACCGGCTCACCTTCGGGGCCGACGATCGGCATCACCACTCGCGGGTCTTGTTTCTCGCCGGTCAGCACCAAGCCTTTCAGCGTCGGCACTTGGGCCAGATTGGCCGTAATCGGTGAACCTGTCGGCAGTATTGTGGGGGTAAAGGGTGTTTCCTTAACCAGATTCTTACGGATCGTTTTGGCCTCTTTGATAAAGACCTGTGGCAGATTGGCGGGATTGGTAATGGCGTGGTATTGGCCGTTGCCCATGCTGGCAAGGTGTGTCAGCAGTTGGGCGTCGTGCCTATCACCCACGCCGATGGTTGACAGGCTGATCCCGCTTTTTCTCATCAGCGAGGCAAGTTTGATATACCCGCCCGGGACTGGTTCCATGCTGTGGCCGTCGGTCAGGAGAATGATGTGTTTGACAGCCGCGTCCTGCACGGTCAGCGGTGCCAGCTCCCGGTAGGCCATATCTAATCCGGTATAGATATTGGTCCCGCCGCCCGGCTGAATACTGCGGACTTTTTCTGCAACTGAGGCTGGGTCTGAATTGATCTGGGTCTTAACGATCGAATACGCCTGGTCATCGAACGCCACCACGCCGACCAGATCCTGCGGATACAAGGTATTCAGTGCCAATACGGCTGCTTCATTCGCCAGTTCCTGTTGTGTTCGGTTGGTCCCGCCGACCTGCGAGGACATCGACCCGGAGCGATCAATGACAAGCACCAATGCTCCGGAAGGCAGTATGGTTTGAGAGGGGATCTGACAGCTCACCGGCAGGATATAACGATCCAGATCGGAGTTGGTCCAGCCGCCTGCCCCAAAGCTGTCCGGCCCGCCGATCATGAGCAAGCCGCCCCCAAGATCGTGAACATAACGAACCAACATGCGCTGCTGTGACGGGGTGATCAGATCGTATGGCACGTTTTGAAGGACCACGGCGTCGTAACGTTGCAGGCGGTCCAAGCTGGTGGGCATCTCACGGGGGACAGTGATTTCAAGCTCAATACCGTGTTCTGCTAACGCCTTAGGCAGGATCAGCCCGCTTTCTCCGCCAACGTTATCGACGAATAGGACCCGCCCTTTCCCCGCCACCAGGGTAAATGCCTCGGCCTGATTGTTGACCGTCATTGTGTCCTGGCCTTTGGCGGGTTCAAAGATGGCTCGAAACTTATTGACGCCCGTGTAAGTCAGAGGCAGATCCACTTCTCGTACGGCCACATACCGGCCAAGCGCCGGGTCGGTATTATCGTTAGGTTCTTCAACTGCATTCACTACTGTTGAAGGGAATTGCTCATCCGCTTCTTCGAGTGTCCAATCCTCAAGCCGGATCGGGGCTCCTTGCCCGGGTGCTTCACCGTTCAGGTCAATCGCCCCTTCGTCATGCAGGAGCAGCATTTGTCCTTCGGTGGGGCGTGTGGCGCGGAGAACAGCACGTAGCGTGACCGTCTGCCCTTCGCGGGCCTCATTAGGTGCATACAGCCGTTCAACCATCACCTCCTGTTCCACCCGATACCTCGCCGGCACTACGTCGATCGGGATACCAGCCGCTGCAGCCTCATGTGCCGCCGCGATGACATCGCCTGCGGTATCGTTACCATCTGTCACCAGCACAAGACGCTGCCCTGAGTCGGGTGGAAACAACGCCATGGCGGAACGGATTGCTTCTGCGGTGTTGGTGCCCTCCACCGGTCGGTCGATCGTGTCGGAATCAAGATCTGTAGCCGGGTGTGGGAGAGCTTTAACCCTTGGTTGGCCGTCATAGGTCACCAGACCCAGGCGGTCGCCGTCCCGGCGGTCCCGGGCACACTGTTCGAGAAAAGTACGAGCCCACAGGGGGAATTCCTCCTCCGAAAGGCCTTCCTGTTGATCCGATACTCGTGGTGGCTTGGCGAAACGGCGGACTGACTCAGACTGGTCCACGACCGCGATTACTGTCAGGTCATCATGAGTCCGCACCGCCTGAAGACCGGCCAGCATCAAGATCAGCACGAACAGCAAAGCCAGACGAAGCACGATGGCGGTCCATCGCCGGGCCGGCTCCAGCATGATGAGGCTATGCATCCCAAGCCAGACAATCGGCACCGCCAGTAGCAGCAGCCACAGGTATTCGGGATGATCAAAACGGATACTCACGGATCGATAAGGCCTATGTGTGAAAATTCGTTAACAGGATTAAGCCGAATCTGCATGCATCCTACGTCATGAGGACGCTCACGACAGTATTCCGTATAAGAACAAGAATGGGCCACGCAGGCATTCAGTCTAGATTTCACGCGTAGATGCCCCGAAGTGTCAGTGACTGATGCCATACCGAGGTTCATCTTACCTTGGGGCGGCCGGAGCCTTGTGGACCTGATCAGGACTGTCAGGAAGTTGCTGGAAATACTCTTTTACCAGCTGATGGTACCGCCTGGGTACGCGATCTTCGGTGACTGCACGTTCTGCTTGGTTTCGAGCCTCTGTGATGGCACGATCAAATTCGACCTCAGCTTGACCAGCGGATAATTCTCCGTCTGTTTGCCAACTCGCAATGATCCGGCCTTCTCCCTGCTGGAGGTCTTGTTCAGTTCGTATGGTGTATGGCCCAGTCTGGAGCGGCTGGCCAAGAGGATTGCCACCACTTCCTTTGCCCGCTTTGCGACCACCGACGCCGCCTTCCTTGGAACCGGCGCTTTGATTGGCTTGTTGTACCCCCGATTGGTTCATTGTGTTTATCGCTTGCTGGAGTTGTTGCTGAGCCTGTTGCATCTGGTTGATCTGTTGTTGTACCTGTTGCATCTGACTCAACTGCTGCTGTCCTTGCCAAGCACCTTGTTGGAATTGCCCGGATTGACCTTGTTGCCCGGATTGCGCCTGTTGTCCTAACGACTGGGCCATCTGTCCGAAGCTTGATCCCAGCCCTTGGCATTGGGATTGGGACTGTTTGGCATGTTGTGCCTGCTGCTGTTGCTGCTGGATTTGTTGTGCAAGCTGCTTGGCCTGATGCTGGGCCTGTTGAGCGTTCATACCCTGTTGTTGCATAGCCTGTTGGAGTGCTTTTTGAACTGCCTGGGGTTGATACCCCTGCTGTTGAAGTTGCTGGATCTGTTGTTGTGATACACCGGCCTGCTGTAGCTGCTGTTGGATATTTTGTTGCAGCTGTTTTCGTGCTTGTTCGTGCTGTTGCGCCATTGCGTCAAGCTGTTCGGATAAGGCTTGAAGTTGTTTCTGTAAGGCCTGCTTTTCTGGTCCGGACATGTCTTTCAAGCTTTCCGCAAGCCGCTTCAGTTCCTGTTGAGCTGCCTCAAAATCACCTCGCCGCATAGCATCCACAAAGCGGTCTGCCGGCCCTCGGGTGCCGGGGTCAAGTCGGCTCATTTGGTTTTTAATGCTCCGTAGCTGCTGTTGTTTGACTTGCTCAGCCTGGTTGAGTCTTTCCTGGACATCAGCCAGCTTGGATATCGCCTCCCTGCGTAATTTCGGGTTGGTCAGGTCACGTTGGGTCAGTGACGCCAGTTCACGAAACACATCTTCCGGATCCGTCTCGTCAGGTGAACCAGTTCCAGTATTAACCTCTCGGATCAACGCGTTCGCTTCCAGGATCTTGATTTCAGCTTCTTCCGCCTTGGCCTCGGCCTGCTGTTTTTCAACACGTTTTCTGCCAAGCCCCATCAAGTCCAGATTGGGTGGGATCGTTACATACATCAGGGCCCATATCATTGATCCCAGAAACGCGTAATGCCAGGCTTTTCCAAAGCGGATTGGAAACGCCTCGTTTACTCGGGCTTGTGAGGCCAATTCTTCAGCCTTATTGAGTACATGATTGGCAAAAGGATTGTTCGAAATAGATTCGGCAAACAGCGCGGTACCCAAGCTATCTTTGAGTCCCAGCCGTTCGTCGACCATACGTGCTACAGAGGACTCATCTGGCAGACGGATCAGGGCTAGCAACGGGGCCAACAGAATCAACAGTCCCCCAAGTCCGCCGAAGATCCACCCTTGCTCCATGGGAACCGCGACTGAAAGCAGCCTGTCAGTCAGTAGGATCAGGGTTGCCAGCCCGGCCCAGACCACAGCAAGCCAGCCCAACGTTTGAAGCGTCGTGTCGATCCAGATCCTTCGACGAGTCCTGACAAGGGTACGGTGCACGGTATTCATAGGCCGGCTCCATCAGATGCCTGATCATTTACATCATATCCCGTCGGGACCCACCAGGCGCGTGATCCAGACAATAAGACGTAAACAGGGAATAATAAGTTCCCCGGACTGTAGCGATATTTACACGAACAGGGCGCGTTTTCTGATGCTTAGATGGGTTTATCACGCGTGCTCATGGGGATGTGTACGGTGCAGATTCGCAAGTTCACCCAAAAGTGAGAGTGTCTGTTCCAACGGGAGCATGGTGGCGGCATCGGACTTGGCTTGCTGCGGTGTCGGGTGGGTTTCGATGAACAAGGCCTGAACACCGGCCGCGACCGCACATCGTGCCAGCATGGGGGCGGCGTCGGGTCTGCCACCCGTGCTTTTCCCGTCGGCTCCAGCGCCCGGCTGCTGTGTGGAGTGGGTGACATCAAAGCATACGGGCCAGCCAAGCCGCATCATGTCACTTAACCCAATGAAATCATTGACCAGCCTGTGATAACCAAAGAAGGTACCTCGTTCTGTGAGCATGATCCCCACAGCCTTGGCTTCGGTCAGCTTGGTTACCACGTGTCTCATTTCATCGGGGGACATGAACTGGCCTTTTTTCACGTTTACGGGCTTGCCGGTTTGGGCAGAGGCGACCAGCAGATCGGTCTGACGACACAGAAATGCGGGTATTTGGATCAGGTCTACAACCTTGCCGATCTTATCAGCCTGCGTGGATTCATGGATATCCGTCGTGACGGGCACACCCACTTCCTTTTTCACCCGGGCAAGCATCTGCAATCCGACTTCTATGCCCGGACCTCGATCGGTGTGAATGGAGCTGCGATTGGCTTTATCGAAACTGGCTTTGAATACATAACCCAGCCCTAATTCAGCGCAACGATCACGTAGTGCCCGCGCGACCGTCAGACATAACGCTTCTGACTCAGCTTGGCATGGGCCAGCGATGACTCCCAACGGTTGGCTTGTTCCGATCTTTACTGAACCGACCTGAATCGTCTGTGTGCTCATGGCAGAATAGTGTACCGGTCATAGTGGCGTATGCCCACAAGGGTTATTTACTAACGTTTGTCTTACACGACACGGCGCATTGCAGGCTCCGTTCATAGCCGTCGATCATCCTGTCCAGGCTGAATAGATGACGAGCTTGATGGGCAGCATTGCAGTAGGGGGTCAGATCAATCGATAACAGGCGTTGGATCTGGCGGCTAAGGTCATGCACCTCGGGGAACCGGAAAGTCCACCCGGCTTGGCTGAGTTCCAGTAGTTCCCGGTGTGGTCCGATATCACTGGCTAGAACAGGTAACCCGGCCGCGATCGCTTCGATCATTGCATTCGGCATACCTTCTTCACGACTGGTTGAAACGAACGCATATGCATGTCGCAGCAGCCACATCTTGTCCAGCCCCGTTTGGCGCCCCGGGAGACGCACGATGTCTGAGATTCCCAGGTTTTTAACTTGTTGACGGATCGTCTCAAGCGATTCGCCGTCTCCGGCAAAGACGTATCGAAACTTTTTTTGCCGAAACAGCTCCGCGCAGTCCACAATCGCCTTGACCGCCAGATCCTGTCGTTTGACCGGCCCCACCCGTGCTAAATGCAACACAAACCGACCCGGTTGAAGATCGGCCGGGGAGGTATGTGATTCTGCATCCCGTAAAGCCGAGTCGAACTCGACCAAGTCAATGCCGTTCATGACGCGATCGATCGGCGGCAGGTCCGGCCCGGCCACTTCTTTCAACCGCTGGTCAAGCCAATGACTCAGCGAGATGATCCGATCGGCCTCACGATATCCCGCCCTAATAACAGACCTGACCCGGGGTTTGGAGAGGGCGTGGAAATTCGGGTACAGGTCTGCACCTCGGGCACTGACCACCAACTTGAATCCCAGTCGATCTTTTAAGCGTGCCGCGGCATATCCGGTTGGATAGCCGTAGAATGCCAGCATGACATCAAACGGGCGTTGCTGGAAGACCCGGCGAACATGCCTACACAGCAGCTCGGGCCAAAGGTGCTGAGCCGGGGGGCGCCGATAACGGGTGACGGGATAAGGCAGTTCCGGCGGCACCCCGTGATCCTGACAGAGTACCTGAACCTCATGCCCTCGTTGCTGCAGTCCTTGGAGGATGCGATCACCCGCCAGTTCCGCTCCACCCAAGGATGGCAGGAAAGTCGGGGTAAACAGGCACACACGCAGGGGAGCAGTATTTGGCATGGGCTGGTTCCGTAACGCCCCAGCATTGTGGCACAACTGTGACCACCCGCCAATACGACGCTTGCCTCCGCCGTCCGTCCCGGCTACACCATCATCGATGGAATACCGTTTTGACCCAGCTTGGATCAATACCGCTGACACGACCGAGGTCTACAAACAAGACCATCGAAGTCGGGTGTGGCGTATTGAGGCTTCTGACGGGGGGAGCTTTGTCATCAAACGGTACGAGTTCAATCCTCTTCGCCAGAAGCTGGGTTGGCTGATCGGCCGCCATCCCGCCCAACGTGAGATCCGTCGAGCCGCTTATCTGAGTCAACTTGGGGTGCCGGTTGTACCGATTATCGCCCACGGATGGGATTCCAAGGAGGGAGCGTCACGGGCGTGGCTGGTGACCCCATGCACGGGACGGAGTCTTTTTCACCTTTTTTACCACCAGGAGCTGTCAGATCCGGATCGGCGTGGCCGAATCCTTGACATGGCTGGGGAATTGACGGGCGAACTGATCCGACGGGGATTATTCAACCGCGACCACAAGGCCAGCAACATCCTTGTGGATTCCAAGGACCGGCTGTGGCTGATCGACACGGGGGGGGTTCGTCCGATGTGGAGCGTGTGGGGAGGGGCCAAAAGGATGATCCGCAGTCTACAGGGAAATCTGGCTGAAGCCGGAGCGGGGCCGGCGGACCTGGCCCGATTGGCAAGGACGTGTTCGTCTTACATGGATCGGAGTCGATAAACTAACCGGATCGTTTCGGCTTGCTAAAATGCAGGGCTTCCCCGGCCGCCAGTGTGTGTCGGCCGATCTAACCCTGCCTAATACAGCGACTTATGGAAATTCGTAACTTCTGCATTATCGCCCATATCGATCACGGCAAGAGCACGCTGGCTGACCGCATGCTCCAAGGAACCGGTGCGGTGACAGAACGAGAGGCCCGGGAGCAGACGCTGGACGATATGGACCTTGAGCGGGAGCGGGGTATCACCATCAAGGCGTCCGCCGTCACAGTCAACCACACCTGTGATGGTAAACAATACATGCTCAACTTCATCGATACCCCGGGCCATGTGGATTTCCACTACGAGGTATCCCGTGCCCTGACTGCTTGCGAAGGGGCGGTGTTGGTTATCGATGCCAGCCAGGGCGTGGAGGCCCAGACCGTCGCCAACGCCTACATGGCGGTGGATGCCAACCTCGAGATTATCACCGTCATCAACAAGATCGACCTGCCCGCCGCCCGCCCGGAGGAAATCGCTCTAGAGGCTGAACACGTCCTGGGCCTGCCTGCCGACGAGGCGATCTTCTGCTCTGCCAAGACCGGGCAGGGGGTCAATGAATTGCTGGATGCCATCTGTCGAAAGCTCCCTCCGCCCAAGGGTGATCCAGAAGCCAGAACCCAAGCACTGATCTTTGACGCCATTTATGACGACTATCGAGGCGTGGTTGTCTATTTCCGCTTGTTCAATGGGAAACTCACGCCCGGTGACAAGATTCTCATGATGGGGACCGGTCGGAGTTTCACGATCACAGAGTTAGGTAAGTTTACGCCTAAGATGACGCCATATAAGCAGCCGATGCAGGCCGGGGAGGTCGGCTACATGGTCGCCAATATCAAGAGCTTGAGCGACGTGAACATCGGCGACACCATCACTCGCGAACTTGACCCGGCCGACGAACCCCTACCCGGATACAAAGAGCCGCAACCAATGGTGTTCTGCGACTTTTACCCGACCGGCGATACCGAGTTCGACGAGCTGCGAGACGCCATCAGCCGCCTCCATATCAACGACGCCAGTTTCACTTATCAGCCAACCTCCAGCGAGGCACTCGGTTTCGGTTTCCGATGTGGGTTTCTGGGTATGCTCCACATGGACATCATCCAGGAACGGCTCGAACGGGAAGGGGATGTTTCTATTGTTCAGACAGCTCCGACCGTGACCTACGAAGTACTCAAAACCGACGGGCAGGTCTTGCACATAACCAACCCAGCCGATCTGCCCGACCCTTCACAGATCAAAGAAATCCGCGAGCCGGTTGTCACCGTTGAGATCATCACGCCCAAGGACTCCATCGGCGAGCTGATGAAGCTGTGTGGAAACCGACGTGGTGTTTATCGTAAACAGACGTACCTTTCAGAGACACGCCAGATCCTGGAATACGACCTGCCGCTTGCAGAGATTATCTACGATTTCTACGACAAACTAAAAAGCATTACCAGTGGCTACGGCACGATGGATTACCACCTCAAGGGCTTCGTCGCTGAGAACCTGGTCAAGATGGATATTCTTGTTAACGGAACGCCTGTTGATGCATTATCGGTGATCGTCCACCGTGAAAAGGCGGAGCAACGAGGTCGGGCACTGCTGCTCAAGCTTAAAAAGCAGATCGACCGTCATCTGTTCGAGATCCCGCTACAGGCGGCGATCGGCGGGAAGATCATCGCACGAGAGACGATCAAGAGTGTCGGCAAGAATGTGACGGCCAAATGCTATGGCGGCGACGTCACCCGAAAACGTAAGCTTCTTGAAAAACAGAAGAAGGGCAAGGAACGGATGAAACGGGTCGGTACCGTGGACATCCCACAGGAAGCTTTCATGGCGGTACTCGATACGGGTGAGAACTAGCAGGCCGAATCAATCATGCAAGACGCTTCATTCGGCATTATCCCGATCCATGAATCCGACGGCATTCGTCGATTTCTTCTCGTACACCAGAAGAAAGGGCATTGGGGATTCCCCAAGGGCCACGCCGAGCCGGGCGAGACTCCGTTGCAATCGGCACTACGCGAGTTGGCCGAGGAAACAGGGCTCTCGGATTGCCGGGTGATTGATAGCGAGCCTTTCTATGACCGTTACACGTTTATCAACAAGGCAGGCCAGCCGGTGAACAAAACGGTCACTTTTTTTCTCGGACAAGTCGATAATCCCGAAGTTCGCATCCAGCCTGAAGAAGTCCAGGATCTCGCCTGGATGACAGCCGAAGAGGCGATGCAACGATTGACTTTCCCTGAAGCCCGGACTCTACTGAAACAGGTTCTTGAATTTCTGGATCGCGAATAAGTTCCTGCTTGTGGGCTTGGACTTATACAGGTAATTGGTCCAGTTCTTCGGCAACCGCTGCCATGAGCGGCTCAAGCGTATTCCGCGAGAAATCGAATTTCAGCCCGGCTGTTTCAAAGAGTTCCGGCAGGGGCCTTTTCCCGCCCAGTTTCAGCGCCCGTCGGTAATCCGACAGTGCCTTGGCAGGGTCATTGCGATATGCAAGCCACAGCTGTAGGGCCCCCAGCTGCGCGATGCCGTATTCAATGTAATAGAACGGTACGTGGAAAAGGTGAAGTTGCTTTTGCCACATCGATGCCCGTGCGTCATCAAGGCCGCTCCAGTCCACCCCCGGCCTTTGGAAACGATCCAGGATTTTTAACCAGGCGGCGGTTCGTTGCTGTCGTGAGTGCCCCGGGTTGGTATACAGCCAATGCTGAAATTGATCGATCGTCGCGATCCACGGGAGGATGGTGATGATCCCTTCCAACAGGCTACGAAGTGCTCGCGCTCGATCCGCTTCATCCGGATAGAAGACGTCGTAGTGATCGGCACCGATAAGCTCCATCGACATGCTTGCCACCTCACAGAATTCCATGGGCGCATGACGCATGAACACAAGTGGTTCTTCGGCCGATGCCCAGATGAAGTGAAACGCATGTCCCGCTTCATGCAGCATGGTCCGAACATCAGAATCCAAGCCCGCCGCATTCATGAAAATGAACGGTTCCCGACTATGCTGAAGCGAGCTTTGAAAGCCCCCAGCCCGTTTCCCCTTTCGGCTTTCCAGATCCAGATTTCGACCCATCTTCAGTGTTGAAAAATCCTCACCCAGTCCTACGTCCACACGGCGAAACACCTCGGCGGTTTTTTCAACCAGATCTTCCGGGCGATCCTTGTCGAAGGGGTGAAGTGGCGGGCGATTCCGAACGTCCACATTCAAATCCCACGGACGAAGATGGTCTACCCCCAATGCTGCTCGTCGTTGTTCATCCATTTTCTCGATCACCGGCAGGCACACCGATTCCACCGCCTCGGCAAACCGGTGGCAGTCTTCCGGGGTGTAATCGAATCGATCTAGGGCTTTCCACATATATGCTCGGAAGTCCGGCAGGCCAGCGTTTTCTGCCATCTGGTTACGAAGCATCAGCATCTTGTCGAAGATTGCATCGAACTTATCTCGATCCTCAAGCCGGCGTTCAGCACTGAACCGCCAAGCCTTTTCACGTGTTGACCGATCGGGTTCTTCCAAATACCGAGCCAGCTGCTGAAGCGTTAGCGTTTGGCAATCAAACTCGACGGTCATCGCACCGATTGTTTTATCGTATTCATTATTGAGTTTGGCGATCTCAGTCTGGATCGGGACATTTTCAGGGCGAAACAGTTCGACCGCCGATCGCCATTGTTTGATCATCTCCCCGAACCGGACCAGGTCTAATTCGACGTGTGCTGGGGAACTAAGTAGTTTTTTCTGAAGTTCGAAATACAGCGGTTTGATTTTCGGTGCTATCTGTTCCACATAATGCAGGTATGCTTTTTCGATCTCCGGATTGTCGGTGTGGCAGGCGGAGTCAATGTTTTTCCGGGAGCCGTACTCTGAGACCACCGCGGACAATTCCGAAAAGTCAGCCAGCCACTGGTGCAGTTGTTCACGGCTCTGCAAGGGCCGTTCAAGCAGCCCGGTGTACAGGGGCTCCAATTGATTCCAGTCGGAGGGGTCCAGATCAGCGGGAATAAAACAGTCAGTGGTGATCGGTTGTGGCATTGATGAACTCGAGTATTAGAACTTATCTGATAAGGTCTGAAAGACTTAGCACAATACAATAACGACACTTCTCTGTACGAGCAGAACGCCCCATAAAGAGGGCCAGACATATTATGTTATGTAGTTGATATTCATGAAATTACGGCGAATGTTTATTATTCGGATTATTGTTCTTTTAATTCTGACCCCCTTTTAGTAGACTATGAGATACGAGGGAATTGGGGAGGCGTGTGAGCATCCCCGGATAATTGGGAAGGGTTCTCGAGTTAAATCTCGAGGGGAGAGAGAAATTGTGAAAAGCTTTATTTTTGCGCGCCCATCGTTTTTGGCCGGTGTTTGCTTATCATTCTTTTTGAATGGTGCTGCTTCGGCTTCGGTGGATTTATTATTCCATGAAGATTTCAACGGCTACACCGTTTTCCCTGACGAGTTTCCAAATAACGACCCGATTAATTTCGGCGTGCCCCTAATCAGTGAAGGGGCTGATAACGATTGGTACGGTGCGCGGTTCGAGGTACCCGACCATTCGATCCACCCAAACCCGATCCAAGACATCTTGTTGGATCTTGGGGTGCAGAAAATCCCCGGTGGTGGTCGGCCCAGTCCCGATCCGGTTGGGCGTGCAGGTGATGACGCGGGCTTGCTATTCAAGTTAGATACGACCGGCTACGAGAACGTCCAGCTTACCTTCGATTGGCGGATGTTCAGTGCGGGTAGTGCCGACAAGTTGGTCGTCGGCTACACGACACTCGACCTGGATCCGTTCTTCGGGCCGGAACGTGTTGCGGATTTTCTTAACGAACCAACCATTGGTAACGGCAACCAGAGCACTGTAGTAGCTTGGTGGGCTAACCACTGGACACAGCTTTTGCGAGGCAACAACGGCAACTCTTGGACACAGAGCACATTCGCTCTTCCCGATAACACTTCTGAGATCTGGGTTGCCTTCTGGATCGATAATGGTGATGCGGACTTTACCAAGATCGACAACATCAATGTTACCGGCACACTTATTCCCGAGCCGGCGAGTTTAATCCTTTTTACCGTCGGTTGTGCCGTTATTCGTGGTCGTAAATTGGCCCGCTGAAATTCGGGTTGTGTTTCCCCAAGACCATTGCACCCTCCGCTCATTTGCAGCGGTCTATATATGCCTTATTCCCGTCCCAAAGCATCCTGGTCGGCGATAATCTGATCGATCAATTTGTCCATACCTGTGTCATATTTATCTGCTTCCGGAGGAAAACTCTCCGCAACCAGTTTCATCCCTTGCCAGACGTCAATCGGGCAGTCGAAATCACCGACGACAGATTTGACTTTGCTGTTGTCAAAAACCGCCGACACGGCTTTATCCCCGAGCAGCGGACCTTCCCAGTCGGGGTGGTAACGTACTAGTGTCTCACTTGATATATGGGCCAATCGGTACTCTGTAACGCCCAAGGCGGCCGCAGCTGCCTCCAGGATCTGATTCCAAGGCCAAGGGCGATCACTTGTGATGTGAAACGCTTCGCCGAGAGCACGTTCGTTACCCAATAATTTTACGAACGGCGGGGCAAAGTCACGCCCGTGCGTAATCGTCCACAATGATTCACCGTCTCCGGGCACGATTACCGGCTTACCTCGTAACAGGCGTGAAGCATCCAGAACGCCACCCAACGGCGTGGGAATATGTGTCCGGTATGTATGACTTGGCCGAACGATTGTATACGGCAGTCGATCTTGTTCGCTTAAGATCGCTTCCATCTCCGCCTTGGCACGTGAATACGCCCAGTACGGGTTATTCAGCGGTGTTTTTTCGGTGATCGGAAAGTCCCTTAATGGCTTCTGATATGCGGAAGCTGAGCTGATAAACACGTACTGCCCGCATTTCCCCGCAAACAACTCGATATCTCGACGGATCTCCCGCGGGGAGAAAAGCCGAAACTGGCAGATCACATCGAAATAATTCTCAGCCAATTTCGAGTAGGTTGTATCATCATGAAGATCCCCGCGAATCAGCTTGATCTGTCTTGGTAGCCCATCATTGCGATTGCCTCGGTTGAATACCGATACTTCGTGGCCGAGTTTGACTGATTCGTGGATACAGTCATAGCTGATTTCACCTGTTCCTCCGATGTAGAGTACGCGCATATGGTTCCCCTTGATCTGGATCAATTGCTGGCGAACGGAGACTAATCGTTTAGAAAGGATGCGTGCTTAAGAGTACATGATACATCATCCGCCGTTCGGAGTGTCCGCGTCGGTTGGCACTTAGAGTGAGTTTAGTTGCCAGGTCAGATCTTGGGCTTGTGTTTCAATCCACGAACTTGCATTGGCAGGCCGAAAAGATCGATAAACCCTCGAGCCGCGGTCACGTCGTACCCGTCCATCGCGAAACTGGCAAGCTTCAGGTCGTACAGGCTCTTGGGACTTTCCGCCGCGACTGCCAAAGCCCGGCCCTTGTAGAGTTTTACTTTTACTTTGCCTGTAATCACTTTATTCGATTCATCCACAAACGCCTGCATCGCTTCACGAAGCGGATGGAACCACTGGCCGTTGTATACAAGCTCGGCGTATTTCAGGGCCAGTTGCTGCTTGTAGTGGTACAGATCACGCTCCAGGCACAACTGCTCAAGCGCCTTATGGGCTTCATACAGGATGGTGCCGCCCGGAGTTTCATATACCCCGCGTGATTTCATCCCGACCAGTCGATTTTCAACCAGTACGGTCGTCCCCACCGCGTGTTGGCCACCGATGTTGTTGAGCCGTTGTATCAGTTCATGGCCCTGCATCCGCTTGCCGTCCACCGCCACTGGCACGCCTTGCTTGAACTCCACCTCTACATACTGTGGTTTGTTCGGAGCTTTGCTCACCGGCAACGTCATCACCAGGCAAGCGTCCAACGGCTCGTTGGCTGGGTCTTCGATCTCCGCGCCTTCGTGTGAGATATGCCAGAGATTGCGGTCGCGCGAGTAGATTTTCTTTTTCGACTGATCCACCGGTACGCCGTGCGCTTTGGCATAGTCGATCGCCGCCTCCCGGCTGGTCAGCTCGAAGCTCGGGTCTTTCCAAGGCGAAATGATCTTCAGCTTCGGATTTAACGCCTTGTATGTCAGCTCGAAACGGACCTGGTCGTTGCCTTTGCCGGTTGCTCCGTGGCCGACCGCGTCCGCCTTCGTCTGTTTTGCCACCAGCACCTGGTGCTTGGCGATCAACGGCCTGGCGATACTGGTTCCCAACAGATAGTCACTTTCATACACCGCATGGGCACGCAGCATCGGGAAGCAATACTGTTCAGCGAATTCCCTGCGTAGATCCTTGACCACCACTTCGTCGGCCCCGGACTCATAGGCCTTCTTTTCGATCCCTTTCAGTTCATCGCCCTGGCCCAGTTCCGCGGCGAATGCGACCAGTTTTACGCCGGGATAGCGCTCCTTCAGCCAGGGTAGGATGACGGATGTGTCCAGCCCGCCCGAATAGGCGAGCACGATCTTTTTAGGGCCAGCTTGCTGGGGCATGGAATCATTCCTTACAAAAGCGTGCGAACCCAGCATCATAACACGCACCGGCCTACCTCGAAAACCCGGATATGTGTCATGATCGGGGGATTTCGGCTATAGGTCTCTCTTGTGAAACCCTTGGCCCGGCCAGGCTCAGCCGGATTCACGAGCGGGTCACAAGCTTGCAGTGTAACACGTATAATCGCGTGCTTTAATATTTGAGCTATAATCATTCGGCTATGAACACACCCATCCAAGCCTCTCCGACTGTTTCGGATTTCATGACACGCCTGGTTCCTGTCGGGCGCATCTTGGAAGATCCGGATTACAACGTCTGGTGCTGCTCTCCAATCCTTGGTGAGGACGGGCGGATACATGTTTTTTACGCCCGTTGGCCAAACGAGGCGGACCATGTGGGTTGGCTGACAGTCAGCGAGATTGCGCATGCGGTCGCGGATCTGCCGGAGGGGCCATATGAAACACTTGGCACCGTTTTGGCTGGCCGTGGAGGAGCCTACTGGGATGCCCACACGATCCACAACCCAGCAGTCTACCGATTCGAAGACGGGTACATCATGTATTACATCGGCAACCGGGAACCGAATGTGGAAACCCTACGAACCGGGGCTGCCTTTGCCAAGACGCTGGATGGGCCGTGGGAGCGGGTGGATGAACCACTGATTCCAGGCGGCTCGGATCCGGATGATTTAGACAGCGCCTACGCCTGCAATCCTGCCATGGTTCGTGACCGTGACGGTCGTTTTCTGCTGTATTATCAGGGCATGAGCTTGACGGAATGGAGCTATGACATCCAGGTTCGTAAGATGAAACCCGGGTCAAGCGATGCGGGGAAAAAGGCAAATCGTAGAACATTATTAACTGTAGCTGAGGATCCCCGCGGACCATATGTCTATCATCCAGACAACCCTGTGATCGACCTGCGACACTACGGAAACAACGCCCAGTGCGAAGACCCGACCGTATGGTTCGAGGACGGCCGATTTCATCTGGTCGCCCGTGACATGGGGGTATTCAATCATGAAGTGGGGCTTTATTTTGTATCTGATGATAATGTGAAATGGTCCGAACCCACTTTGGCGTATGACGCGATGAAGGCATATGTGAACGAACCGCCTAACGGGTTGGATCGGGAAGGTCGGTTGGAACGGCCACAAGTCCTGCTGGGACCGGACGGCAGGCCCACACACTTGTTTGGTGCGTTTCGGGGAGGAAAATATAACACCTCATCCGGCTTTGTATTTCAGATTAAAAGATAATGAGGGCCGAGTAGTGAAAACGGGCGTATCAGCATACAGCTTATGCTTGGTGGCAAGTGTAGCTGAGTCTGGTTTTACTTCAACTTATTCCCGATATTCAACAGCACCGTTGGAAAAGCTTTTATGATGATGCACTCACTGGTTCTTGAGTCGCCGGGGAATTGGTCAGTCGTTGAAGTTCCGGAACCTGAGCCGGCGCCCGGGGAGGTGGTCGTGGACGTAGTTCGGTGCGGAGTCTGTGGGACAGACATACACGCATACGCCGGCAGGCAGCCGTTTTTTACCTATCCCCGCCGACTCGGTCACGAGCTGTGTGTTCGTGTTGTGTCATCGTCCGATGACAGCAGGCTCGCCCCCGGTACTTTATGTAGTGTTCGACCATACCTGTTTTGTGGCCAGTGTCCGGCGTGCCGAGCGGGGAAAACCAACTGCTGCCGTCAACTTCGCGTGCTGGGTGTTCACATGGATGGAGGGCATGTTCCAAGGATGTGTTTACCAGCGGACTATTTGCATCCCGGGGAGGGTTTAACCGAGGATCAGCTGGCCTTGGTGGAGCCTTTAGCGATTGGGGCGCATGCGGTTGAACGCGCGGGGATCGGGAAGGGCGAACCGGTGGTAGTGATCGGGATGGGGCCGATCGGGCTGTCCTCAGCCTTATTGGCCAAGGCGGAGGGGGCGGATCTGGTGGTGGTTGACCGCGACGAGTCCCGCTTGGAGTTTGCGGATAAAACTATGCACCTCGGCACACCTGTGTTGGCGGAAGGGGGCTTGGCAGAGGCGTTCAACCGCCGATTCGGCCAGCTGCCTGGTTGCATCATTGACGCAACCGGACATCCCGCATCCATGAAAGGTTGTTTTGATTTGGTCGAACACGGCGGCCGCATCGTTTTTGTGGGGTTGTTTACAGGCGATCTTCAGTTTGATGACCCGAATTTTCACCGACGTGAGCTGACACTACTGGCTAGCCGGGCCGCCACCGCTTCGACCTTTGATCGCCTGATCGAACGGATGCAGGCTGGACAGATTGACCCCATGCCCATGATCACTCACCGTGTGTCTTTTGATGAGCTTATCACACGCTTTACCGAAGTCATCAAAGAGCCCGGTATGATCAAGACCATGATTGATTTTTAATCTGAACTTTGAGATCTGTTATGCGAATTACCAGATTGGAACCGATTATCCTCCATGCCCCCGTGACACGTGGCGGTATTGCCGATAGTACCCACGCGATCACACATTGGGGAGCGCCAGGGGTGGCTATTTATACGGACACCGAGCATATCGGTTACGGCTTCTCGGGCACACACGCCCATCTGCCGACAGACAGGTTGATTACTTCCTGCATCGTGGATGCATTCGGACCGCTGTTAATCGGCGAAGACCCATTGGAAGTTCGCGGATTATGGGAGAAGCTTTATCGCCAGAGCGAGATTTACTGGGTCGGTCGCGCGGGTATCACCCATCTTGCATTGGGGGCTTTGGATATAGCGCTGTGGGATTTAAAGTGCAAAGCTCTTGGGCTTCCGCTCTGGAAACTACTTGGTGGACAGGCGAACAAGCGGGTTGAAGCCTACAACACGGACGGCGGCTGGCTGAATTGGAGCAAGGAAGATCTTGTCAACGACTGTAAACGCATGATCGAAGTTGAAGGTTATCGTGCGGTCAAGATCAAAGTAGGTGGGCCAAGCGGTGACGAGGATCTTCGCCGACTGGAAGCCGTGCGACACGCCTTGGGCCCGGAAGTACGCATCATGGCCGATGCCAACGGCCGGTGGTTACTCCCTGAAGCGATAAGGATCGGTTCACGACTGAACGAATTCGACGTCACTTGGATCGAAGAGCCGATCGCATTCGATGACGTGATGGGGCACCGGCGCCTGGCACAGTCGATTGCCACACCGATCGCAATGGGGGAGCAGCTTTACGATGCGTTCAAGTTCCGCGACTTCATTCAGGCAGAGGCTGTTCATTATGTACAACCGGACGTGGTCCGACTGGCCGGCGTTACCGAATGGTGGCAGGTGGCGGATCTGGCACACAGTTTCAATCTCCCGGTCGTGCCCCATGTTGGCGATATGGCGCAGGTTCATCAGCATCTGTGTATGGCACATCCCGCGTGTGGTTTGTTGGAATACATCCCATGGCTAAGCAAATGGATGAAACATCCTGCACGGGTGGTTGACGGCTATTTTGTTCCTCCGCAAGCCCCGGGCGCCGGTATGGAGCCTACTTCGGAAGCTTTGAGCACGATAAATCAGATCTGATTCCTTCATTGAAACAAGGGTGAGCCGATGCGGCTGGAAGACAAGGTCATTGTGTTGACTGGCGGGGCAGATGGGATCGGGTGGGAATGTGCCAAGGCATATGCCCGGGAAGGTGCTCGGGTTGTTATCTGTGATCGAAACGGCGATCTGGCCGAGACTCGTGCTCGAGAGCTGGGCGGCAAGCACGAGAAAGATCATCTTGCCATCCCGTGTGATGTATCCAAGGAATCGGATGTCAAACATGCCATTGAATATGTGATAAATAAACATCAGAGACTGGACGCCATCCATAACAATGCCGGGATCGGATCGCCCGCCAAGCCTCTTCATACCACGACTGAAGAAGAGTGGGACCTACTGTTCAAGGTCAACATCAAGAGCGTATATTGGACCACCAGATACGGTCTTGAAGCTTTGATAAATGCCAAAGGCTGTATCCTCAACACCTCCAGCATGGTCGGGGTGATGGGACAATCTAATCACGCCGCCTATACCGCCACCAAGGGGGCTATGAACACCCTTACCAAATCGATGGCGTTGGACTATGCTGAACTTGGTGTCCGGGTCAACGCCATCTGTCCGGCCGGGGTATGGACTCCGATGCTTCGCGTATGGGTGGCGGAACAGCCCAATCCTAAAGCGATGGAGGATTACCTGAACAGTATCCATGCCTTGGGATATTGTCCGGAGGGCGACGTCATCGCCGACGCGGCGGTATTTCTGCTGTCATCTGATTCGAGGTTTATCACCGGCCATATCCTCCATGTTTCAGGCGGAGCCGAGTTGGGATATCGACGGCTCGATCCCAACCCGGCCTCGTAACAGCTCGTGTTAGACTTTCACACTACCTACAGAATACGACTTACTTAGAGCGCCTAACAAAATGGCATGTCCGTTGCTTCTGGGAAGACCATCTT
>CAZJCN010000003.1:0-11359 GCA_964544195.1 uncultured Phycisphaeraceae bacterium
GATCAATGCCATGAGGGGCGTAAAGTAGCAGGTCTCGCAGACTTGGCCAGTCACGCATCAACATCGTGCGGCCCGGCATGTTCCCGGCGGTAAGCCCGTGGGCTAAGACCCTTCAGTGAGAGAAAGACCCGATTGAAATTGGACAGGTTGTTGAACCCACTGGCATAGCAGATGTCCGTCACGGGCTTGTCGGTTTCCAGAAGCAGCCGACAGGCGTGTCCAATGCGTAACTCGTGTACATATCGGCTGAATGTCATACCGATATGACGCTTGAAGAACCGACTGAAGGCGGGACCGCTCATACCGATCATCCCGGCGGCATGGGACTGCGTGATCGGTTCTGTCACGTGATCGTGTATAAACCGGCAGACTCGGTCAATCCGGTCATCCGTCACCGGTGCCATCCGCTCGAAGGCCGGGCTGGCCAAGGCGCGAACCGCTCGACTACGAGACAACAGATCCAACATTTCAAGCAGCGTCAACACACGCTTGAAACCGGACTGCTTAACCATGGCTGTCATGGCTGATCTGACATGTCCAGCCGAAGGCCCGGAGAAACCAAGCCCCCGGCCACTTCGTTCAATCAGGTGACATATGACGCGGGATTCCGGGGTCGAAGCGAGCATATCCAACAACCAATCCGCATCGAATTGGATGACAACCGCGCTGTGCATCTTTGCGGAGCCCGGGTATGACGCCCACGTGTGCGGCAGGTTCGGCCCAAGCAACACAAGATCACCCGGGCGATACATCTCAATACTGTCGCCGACAAACCGCTGCCCACGCCCAGCCTCGATCAGCGTCAGCTCGCATTCCGGGTGCTGATGCCATTGGAAACCAAACGACCGTGACCGGCGACGTGCGACGAGAAACGACCGCTCGGCATGGCGGCGCAACTTTTCCTGCACAGGACGCATGGTTAAATGATAATAGAAAACAGGTCTGAATGATAATCAATGTTAAATTCGTATCATTTTGGGTTCCGTATTCGGTAGTGAATCGTAAGCATACGCGTAGGATGTGCATGGCGGTCCAATGATAAACTTTCACCAATCAGGACATAATGACATGAATACCGAATTACAAGGCCCCGACCTGGCCAGCTCCTACCCGCTCACAGAGGCTCAGATCAATCAGTTCCGTAACGATGGCTTCATCAAGCTTAAAGACGTATTCAACCGGGAAGAACTGGACTACTACGGCCGAGAACTGACAAAGCTGGTCATGGAATTGAATCCCCGTAAAGGGATCCCGATGGAACAGCGCAACACCTACGCCAAAGCATTTATACAAGTCGGGAATCTCTGGACACGGTCGGAAGTGATACGACGGTTCTCGTTCAGCAGGCGACTGGCTGGGATCGCAACCGAATTGCTCGGAACAAAGGGTGTACGGATGTGGCACGACCAGGCGCTCTATAAAGAACCCGGCGGCGGTTTTACGCCTTGGCACGTGGACCAACAATATTGGCCGATGGCCACCGACCGAACAGTCACCGCGTGGATCCCATTGCAGGCCACTCCGATCGAGATGGGGCCCTTGAGTTTCGCCAAAGGCAGCCATAAGTTGAATATCGCTCGCGACATGGCGATCAGCGACGACAGCGAAAGACAGATTCAGGCTGCGGTGGAACAGCAACAATTGGAAATTGTTTATGAACCCTACGACCTTGGCGAGGTCAGCTTCCATTACGGCTGGACACTGCATCGAGCCGGGCCCAACACCACCGATAAGCCTCGCGCAGTACACACCGTGATTTACATGGACATGGACATGACCCTGGCCGAGCCGGCCAATGAGAATCAAAAGAAAGACTGGGAAGTGTTCACGCCGTCAACCCGCGTCGGCGAGGTGATGGACGACCCGTTGAACCCGGTGCTGTACCCCTGACCGTAAACATGTGCCACCTGCCCCAGCTCAAGCCCTCTGTCGAGGGCTTTTTTATCGATAAATGGGCAACGGGATCACCCGAATCTTAGCCATGCCAACGACGCCTAACCTGTTCATATAAAGTGATTTGCACCTGACCATAAAATCAGATATATATATCTCTTTTATGAATGAGAATGCTATACATCGTTCTATGCTGACCACGATATTCTCCTTGGCCCTGGGCCTCGGCTTGCTGTATGGCAGCCCGACCAGCGTAGCGGAAACCCGCCCGGCGGCCCCAGACTCGGACCCAAGGCTGATTGCCATGCAAGAGGAGCTGGACGCCTTGCAGGCCGAGATCCGGGCGGTGCGTGCACGACAGGCTCAACCCTGGCTCGACTCCCGTCGATCTGAAGAAGTCAAAAGCCTGATCCGAGAAGTCTTGGCCGACGCAGACATACGCGCAGCGCTATTGGGCGAAGGCCTGTTCTGTGATTACGACCATGGCTTCATCATCCGGGACAACGACCATTTCCTGCTCAAGATCAACAGCTACTTACAGCTACGATATATCAGTAACACTGCCACACACAATGACGACGATGAAGTCAGCGGCTTCCAGACCCGGCGGGCCGCGGTGATGTTCTCCGGCTACATCGGGTCGCCGAAGATCAAGTTCGTTATGCTGCCGACTGTCAGCCGATCAAGCGGATCAATGCGGATTGAGTTGGCTTATGTCGGTTACACGATTGATGATAACTGGCAGGTGATCGCGGGTCAGATCAAGGCCCCCTTCCACCGTGAGTGGCTGACCAGTGCTCGGCTGCAGCCGATGGTGGAACGGTCCTACGTCAACTCCCTGTTCACCTCGCTCTATGTACAAGGGGTTGAGTTGATCCGAAAGACCGACGACACCTGCCTACGCCTGGCTTTGCATGACGGGACGTGGAGCTGGAATACCGACTTCAATGCCGACCGCACCGATTATGCTCTAGTGGTCAGGGGCGAATGGAAGGTCTACGGCGATTGGAAGCAGTTCAGTGACACCGTCGGCTGGGCGGGCGACCACGGCCTGCTGCTCGGGGCGGCTTATGAGTTCGATCGTGGAGAAACCGGCGGAGGTACACAAACACCAGACCTGCACAAATTCACCGCTGATGTCAGCCTTGAAGGCGATGGATGGAATCTCTACGCGGCGTGCTCAGGGCGGAACATCGAGTCCAACGGCTCTCCGGGGATTCTTGAAGCGGATCAGTGGGGTGCGCTGCTTCAAGGCGGCGTGTTCCTCGTGCCCGACAAACTTGACCTCTATGCCCGATATGAATGGATTGATGTAGACGGTGTCGCTTTCAAGCAATCTACCGGAGTAACCACCGCGACTACCGACGATATTGCCCGCCTGTTGACCGTCGGCATGAACTATTTCCTGCGTGGTCATCAAACCAAGATCACCGTCGACGTGGTCCATGCGTTCGATGGCCTGCCGATGACCGATACAAGCACCGGCATGATCGCAAGTGATGGCCCATCCACCATACTTCGAGGCCAGACGATGATTTCGTTCTGAACTCATCGAGTGGGCCAGACACACTGAATCCCGAGACCTGTCCTCCTGACACGACAACACCCCGGCTGAAAACCGGGGTGTTGTTGTATTTTATGTATCAATAAACCCGTGCCGTCAGTTCTTGTTGTTGCCGGGCAGTTCTTCGCCGAGCAACTGAGCGACGAGTCGGGATTCGCCGACGGTGGTTTCGATCTCGTCGGGAGCCACCGCCCCGGCGGCCACGGCCTGACTGGCGGCGTCCTGGAGTTCCTCTTCGCGAGACGGAGCCTCTTGGACCGGGGGCTCGGCGAGCTTCTCAATCTTCATATTGTTGTACGGCTTGAAGCCGGTCCCGACCGGGATCAGGTGGCCAAGCAGGACGTTCTCTTTCAGGCCCTCGAGCGGATCGACCTTGCCGGCAAGCGCCGCCTCGGTGAGAACCTTGGTGGTTTCCTGGAAGCTGGCACCCGAAAGGAACGATTCACTCTGGAGGCTGGCCTTGGTGATACCCAACAGCAGCGTCTTGGCCGTCGCGGGCCGACACTTGCTGGCCTTGGCGGGCGTCTTGCCTTCGGCTTCGAGCCGAGCGTTGATGTCTTTCAGCTCGGACTTCGTCACCAGCGTTCCGACCGGCAGGCCGCTGTCGCCGGGCTCCTTGATCTTGCCCTTCTGCGCGACCTGCTCGTTGGCTTCGCGGAATCGGAACTTGTCGATCACCTCGTTGGGCAGCAGGTCCGTATCGCCCGGATTCTCCACGCGGACCTTGCGGAGCATCTGTGCCACGATGATCTCGATATGCTTGTCGTTGATCGGCACACCTTGCGCCCGGTACACGTTCTGAACCTCTTCCAGCAGGTAGCTGTAGAGCGCTTCTTCACCCTTGACCCGCAGGATGTCCTGCGGGACAAGCGGGCCGTCGATCAACGGGTCACCCGCATTGACATAATCACCCGTATGCACCAGCAGGTGGCGGTCCTGAGGCACATGGTGCTCGGCTTCCAGGCCGGACTCCGACCGGACAATGATGGTCATCTTGCCTCGGCGCCGGTCGCTGCGAAGTTCGACCGTCCCCGAGATCTCGGCCATGACCGCGGCATCCTTGGGACGACGCGCTTCAAAGATCTCGGTCACTCGAGGCAGACCACCGACGATGTCGCTGGAACCGGTCGCCTCTCGCGGCTGACGGGCCAACATCTGGCCGGCTTGGATCTCCTGACCTTCGACCACTTCGATACGGGCCTTGGCGGGCAGGTAGTGGAAGTCGAGGATCTTCCCATCTGCGTCTTCGATGACGATACGGGGGTGCATCTCGCCCTTGTGCTCGATCACCACGAGGCTTTCGCCTTTACCCGGCTCATCGCTGACCTTCTTCTTGCCTTTGGCGGCGCCTTCCTGCTCGGGCCGGACCGTTTCACCGATCACGATGTCCTCGAAGCGGACCCGGCCGGCCTTCTCGGCCAGGATGGCGGTTCTGTGCAGGTCCCATTCGACGAGTACCTGACCTCGCTTGACCTTTTCACCGGGCTTGACGCGGATGTACGCGCCGTACTGGACCTTGTACTTCTCCAGCTCCCGGCCCTTGTCGTCGAGGATCGCCACCTCACCGTTTCGCTTAAGGGCCACGAGTGTTTCATTACCCTGATCATCGGTGGTGGGCACTTCATTACAGTCACGAAGTTCAACCGTGCCGGCCTGTGAGGCACGGTACGCGTTTTCGATCAGGCTGGTCGTCGCAACACCACCGGTGTGGAAGGTCCGCATGGTCAGCTGCGTGCCCGGTTCACCGATCGACTGGGCGGCGATGATGCCGACCGCCAATCCTTCTTCAACGAGCTGGCCGGTGGACAGGTCCTGACCGTAGCACAGGGCACAGACACCCTTGCGCGACTCGCACGTCAGGCCGGACCGAACCATCACGGCATCGATACCCAACGCCTCGATCTTGGACGCCGCCTCGTCGGTGATGAGCTGATTCTCCTCAACGATCAGTTCATCCGTGATCGGGTTGCGGATCGTCTCACGCGCGGTCCGCCCAACGATGCACTCACGCAGAGGCACGTCGATTTCCTCACCCTTGTAGATCGCGCGTTTCGTGACACCCTGCTTCGTGCCGCAGTCGTGCTGACTGATGAACACGTTCTGTGCCACGTCGGCGAGCTTACGGGTCAGGTAGCCCGAGTCCGCGGTCTTGAGGGCTGTGTCGGCCAGACCCTTACGGGCACCGTGCGTCGAGGAGAAGTATTCCAAAACGCTCAGGCCCTCGCGGGCGTTGGCCTTGATGGGCGTTTCGATGATCTCGCCGGACGGCTTACTCATCAGGCCACGCATACCAGCAAGCTGCTGGACCTGACTGACGTTACCTCGAGCGCCTGACGCCTCCTTGCTCATGATGTAGACCGGGTTGATGTAGATCTTGCCCTCGTTGCTATCGGCGGGCAGGTAGCGACCCTGTTCATCACGACGGTCGTTCTTCAGTTCCTTGAGCAGTTCCTTGGTCACGGCCTCACGGCAGTGCGTCCACATGTCAAGCAACTGGTTGTAACGCTCCCGCTCGGTAATGGCGCCGGCTTGGAATGCCTTCTCAACCCGATCGACCTTCTTCTGCGTCGCGTCGATCAGTTCCTGCTTCTTCTGCGGGATACGCAGGTCGGTCAGGCCGAACGACAGACCGGAGATCGTCGAATGCTTGAACCCGATGGCCTTGAGATTATCCAACAGGTCAATGGTCGCCGGCCGACCACAGCGGGCATAGGTGTCGTCGATCACTCGGCTGCAGGCCTTGGAACCGAGCGGGAAGTTGTAGTAGTGCATCCCCTCGGGCAGGATTTCGTTGAAGATCAGCCGGCCAACCGTGGTGATAATCCGGTTGTTCTTCGGCAGAGGCTGCGGGCCGCTCTTCATCTCCGGCACGATGTCGCCATAACGTCCCTTCGGGAGGCGGACCTGGATCGGTGTATGCAGGTCGATCTTCTTCAGGTCGTAAGCGGTCATCGCCTCGAACGGGTGGTGGAAAGCCGGGCACTTCTCCGGATCGACCGTAACACCCGGCTCGTCCATCGTCAGGTAATAAGACCCGAGCAGGATATCCTGCGACGGGCTGATGATCGGGTTGCCGTTCGCCGGACTGAAAATGTTGTGAGTTGACAGCACAAGCACGTGCGCTTCGGCCTGCGCTTCGACACTCAACGGCAGGTGGACCGCCATCTGGTCGCCGTCGAAGTCGGCGTTGAACCCGGTACACACCAACGGATGGATCTTGATCGCGTTACCTTCCACGAGCACCGGCTCGAATGCCTGAATACCCATGCGGTGCAGCGTCGGGGCACGATTCAGCAAAACCGGGTGCTGATAGATCACTTCCTCCAGCACGTCCCAGACTTCGGGGTCGCGCCGTTCGAGCATCTTCTTGGCGCTCTTGATGGTGTCGACTAAGCCGTGCTCTTTGAGCCGACGGATGATAAACGGCTGATAGAGTTCGAGCGCGATCTTCTTCGGCAGGCCGCACTGGTGCAGCTTCAGTTCCGGCCCGACCACGATCACGGATCGAGCAGAATAATCCACGCGCTTGCCCAGCAGGTTCTCACGGAACCGGCCCTGCTTGCCCTTGATCATGTCGGTCAGCGACTTGAGCGGGCGGTTGCTGGACCCGAGCACCGGGCGGCGGCATCGGCCGTTGTCGAACAACGCGTCGACCGACTGCTGCAACATGCGCTTTTCATTACGGATGATGACCTCGGGGGCGTTGAGGTCCATCAGCTTCTTCAACCGGTTGTTTCGGTTGATGATCCGGCGGTACAGATCATTCAGGTCACTGGTCGCGAAGTTGCCCGATTCAAGCAGCACAAGCGGGCGCAGGTCCGGCGGGATCACCGGGATCACGTCCATCACCATCCATTCGGGCTTGTTTTCCGAATGACGGATCTGCTCGACGATCTTCAACCGCTTGGACAGGTCCTTGATCTTCTGCTTGCTGCGGGTGTTGCCGAGATCTTCGCGGAGCTGGGCCTGCAGCTCGTTCAGGTCCAGCGAAACCAGCAGCTCTTTGATCGCCTCGGCACCCATCATGGCGACGAAATCATGGCCGTACTGCTCGCGGGCCTGACGGTATTCGTCTTCGGTAAGCACCTGCTGCTTCTTCAGCGGGGTGTCGCCCGGGTCCACGACGACGTAGTCCTGGAAGTAAACAACCTTCTCGATATCACTGGTCTTCATGCCCAGCAGGTTGCCCAAGTGGCTGGGGATAGCTTTGAAGAACCAGATGTGGACGATCGGCGCCGCGAGGTTGATGTGGCCCATCCGCTTGCGTCGCACGCGGGAGTGCGTGACCTTGACACCACAGCGGTCGCAGATGATGCCCTTGAACTTCGTGCCCTTGTACTTGCCGCAGGCGCACTCGTAGTCACGTTCGGGCCCGAAGATCCGCTCGCAGAACAGCCCGTCTTTTTCCGGACGGTACGTGCGGTAGTTGATCGTCTCGGGCTTCTTGACTTCACCAAAGCTCCACGAGCGGATGTCGTTGGGGCTGGCGAGAGTGATCTTCACCGAGGCGTAATCGTTGACGCGGTCGTACATCAATTCAGCCATGTCGTTAACGCTCCGTGCGGTTTGAGCGTGAAAGTGTGTTGGAAAGCGCCGGCATCAGGCCGGCAACGTCCTGCCCCGGCCGGGTCAGAGGATGCTGCCACCCTCCAACTCGACCTTCTCCAGTGTGATGTTCAAGCCCAGACCCTTGATCTCGTTGCACAACACGTCAAAGGCAACGGGCATGCCGGCCTCGAGTGTGTTCGTGCCCTTGACCATGGATTCATAGATCTTGGTTCGACCCTCGACATCGTCGCTCTTGACGGTCAGCAGTTCCTGGAGGATGTAAGCGGCGCCGTAGGCTTCCAGCGCCCAGACTTCCATCTCACCGAACCGCTGCCCGCCGGTACGAGCCTTGCCGCCCAAGGGCTGCTGCGTGATAAGGCTGTACGGGCCGGTCGCGCGAGCGTGGATCTTGTCGTCGACCAGGTGGTGCAGCTTGATCAGGTACATGTAGCCGACGGTCGTCTTTTCATCGAACGGTTCGCCGGTTCGGCCGTCGTAAAGCTGAACCTTCCCGCCGTACGGCATGTGGGCCAGCAGTTCGTCCGGGCCGTGGTTCCCCTGCGTTTCCTCCAGCCGCTTGGCGACGTATTCGTTGGCCTCTTCGATGGCCTTGTGAATCTCATCTTCCGTCGCGCCGTCGAAGACAGGCGTGACCGCCTGGAAGCCGAGAACACCGCAGGCCCAACCGAGATGGGTTTCGAGGATCTGCCCGACGTTCATACGTGACGGCACGCCCAGCGGGTTGAGCAGCACGTCGACCGGCGTCCCATCTTCGAGGAACGGCATGTCCTGCTCGGGAACGATTCGAGCAATCACGCCCTTGTTCCCGTGACGCCCCGCCATCTTGTCGCCGACACTCAACGGCCGCTTGGTCGCGATGTAGACCTTGACCATTTCCAGCACGCCGGACGGCAGTTCGTCGCCCCGCTTCATGTGGGCGAGCTTGCGGTTCTTTTCCTTTTCGATCGCTTCGATACGCGGCCAGAACTGGTTGTAGATCGCGGTGCCGGCCTCCTTGGCCTCCTTGCTGCCCTTGATCCACTTCAGGTCGAATGATTCGATCTGCTCGAGGATGACCTCCGTGATCTCACTGGCGCCAACCTTCTGACGGGTCGACGGGTCGACCATCGCCGAGCCGGTCACTTCATTGATCTGCTCAACCATCTGACGGAACAGCTCCGCGGCGCGGTCGTCCATCATGGCTTCATACTCGCGCATCTCACGCTTGAGCTGCTTCTTCTGCTCGTCATTGAGGTGCATGCGCCGGCTGAACCGTTTGGCACCGATCACGATGCCCTCGGTCCCGGCGGGCACTTCCAGCGAGTCGTTCTTCACGTCTTCGCCGGCCCGACCGAAGATGGCGTGCAACAGCTTCTCTTCGGGAGTCAGCTCGCTCTTGGACTTGGGCGAAACCTTACCCACCAGGATGTCACCCGGCTTGACGTAAGCCCCGATACGGATGATCCCGTTCTCATCCAGCATCGACAGCATCTTCTCGCTGACGTTGGGGATGTCGCGGGTAAACTCCTCACGGCCGAGCTTGGTTTCGCGAATCTCCACATCGAAATCTTCGATGTGAATCGACGTGAAGGTGTCCCGCTTGACCAGACGCTCGCTGATGACGATCGCGTCCTCGAAGTTGTAACCGTCGAAGGTGTTGAACGCGACCAGCACATTCTTGCCCAGCGCCAGTTCACCTTGGCAGGTCGCAGCGCCGTCGGCAATGATCTGCCCGGCTTCGACTTTCTGGCCGAGACGAACAATCGGCTTCTGGTTCTGGCAGGTCCGTTCGTTGAGGCCGACAAACTTACGCAAAACGTATTCGTCGGCGTTGTCGATGACGATCTGCTTGGAATCGACATAGGTCACCGTGCCGGCGTTCTTGGCGCGGACCACCATGCCGGAATGCACCGGAACCTGCTTCTCCATGCCGGTCGCCACGCAAGGCGGCTCGACCTTGATCAACGGAACCGCCTGCCGCTGCATGTTCGAACCCATCAACGCCCGGTTGGCGTCGTCGTGCTCGAGGAACGGGATCAGCGACGCCGACACACCCACGATCTGCTTCGGGCTGATATCGACGTAATCGATCTGGCTGGAATCGACCTGCGCCAGGTCGCCGTCCACCCGCGCCAGAACCTGGCCCTTCTTGAGGGTGCCGTCCGGCTCGATCGCGTCGGTCGGGCCGAGCGTCAATTTCATTTCTTCGTCGGCACGCAGGTAGACGATCTGCCCGGTGAGCTTGCCATCCTTGACCTCCCGGTACGGGGTCTGCAGGAAGCCGTACTCATCCACCTGCGAGTAGATACCCAGCGAGGCGATCAGGCCGATGTTGGTGCCTTCCGGCGTTTCGATCGGGCAGATTCGGCCGTAGTGCGAAATATGCACGTCACGAACCTCGAACCCGGCCCGCTTACGGTTCAGGCCGCCGGGGCCCAGCGCCGACAGCCGCCGTTCGTGGGTCAGCTGGCTCAAGGGGTTGGTCTGGTCAACGACCTGAGACAATTCGCCTCGGCCGAAGAAATGATCAATGGCGCTGGAGATACTCTTGGAGTTCACCAGGTCAGCGATCTTGGAAAGTTCGTCGATGTCCTTGACGCTCATGCGCTCCTGAACGGTGCGCTTCAGCTTCAGGAAGCCCTTACGCATCTCCTCCACAGCCAACTCGTCCAGCGTGCGAAGCCGACGGTTGCCGAGGTGGTCGATGTCGTCCACGTGGGCCTTGTTCCGGTTGGACCGCAGGTCAAGGATGTACTTGACGACCTGCAGGAAGTCCTCAGCCCGCAGCTTCATCTCGTCTTCGGGCACATCCAGATCAAACTTACGGTTGATGCGGAACCGGCCGACCTTGCCCAGACGATATCGGTTCTCATCGAAGAACTTCTCTTCGATCAGTTGCTTGGCTTTATCGACCTGCGGCGGGTTACCCGGACGGAGTCGGGCGTACAGCGACAGCAACGCCGCCTCGTACTCGGTCAGCGTCATCCCCTCGATATCCGCCTGCTTTTCGTCGGCGATCGTGTTGAGGATCAGCATGTCGCTGGGATTGGCGATGATATCCACCGTCTTCAGGTCGCTGGCCAGCACCTGCTCGATGTGTTCGCCGACCTGGGCACCGATGGGAACCAGTTCTTCGCCGGTTTCCGTATCGATGATCGGAGCCGCGACATAGTGCTCGGGCTTGAGGTCCTTGGTCTTGATGGTCTGAACGTCGTAGAACGTCCGCAGCAGCGTATCGGTGGTCGAGAACTTCTCGTCGATCGCACGCAGGAACGTGGTCGCCGGGATCTTCGTCGACTGGTCGATCCGCATCTGGAGCACGTCCTTCTTGGACACCTCCAGCTCGATCCACGA
>CAZJCN010000003.1:11459-20032 GCA_964544195.1 uncultured Phycisphaeraceae bacterium
TCGTAAGACTCGATGGGGAACACCTCACGCAACAGCGATTCCAACCCGATATTCGGGTCACGCTCGTCGTAAGGCTTGTTCAGTTGCAAAAACCGCTCGTATGCGGCCTGCTGGACTTCCACCAGATTGGGGATAGGTAGAGCATCTCCACGCTTGGAGTAGTCGCGCACCGTCTTCTGCAGCATCGATATCCTCGATCTTGCGAATGGTAAATGGTGTAAGTTATTGGTCTTATGGATTCCCGATCATCGCTGTCGCCACCGCGAACAAGGCACTATAAACAAAAATTTCATGCCTGACAACTCGAGTTCCATGAAAAATGCCACCAAGCCCCATAATTGGCCCCGATTTTGCGTAACCCGCAAAACACGCATCCTATATATCTCTGACATAATGAGTTTTACAACAACCCAAGACACCCTGAGTCACCAGGAAAAATCTTTAAAGTGTCAACATGTGCGGATCAAACACTAGCCCAAGACCCGGATGACAGGCAGCTTACATATTTGATCTATCTCGATCCGAACTGGAGCGAATCCAGCCGGATCGCCGTCGGCCTGAAGTGGAAGTTGCCGGGCGTCTGAGCCGGTCTGGTCGGCAAAACCTCGAACCTCGATTGAACTTGCCTGCCCATGTACCACATCAGGCCTGGTGAGATGGCTTGCCCTCAGGACAGACCAAACCGAGGCCACCAATGCCCGCCTGCCCGGCTGATCAAACAACACGTAATCCAACCTTCCATCCCCCGCCGAACACCCCGGCGGAGCGATTTTCAACCCCCCGCCGTACGCCGGCAGGTTGAACACAAACAAACTGGTCCCAGCTACCGTCCGCCCATCAATACTCACCTCGAATCTTCGCCCCTCATAGGCCGAGACTCCTCTCAGAATGTGCCTGACATAGCTGACCCGCCGGATACGACGCAGCCTCTCCCCCGCTTGTCGCCAGCGAGCCACGCGATGCACTACCTCGGCATCGAACCCGGCACCGACCATCAACGTGAACCGGTCGGTTCTGGTTTCTGATCTGTCTGTCCGCCCTATTGAATCGGTCGGGTACTCCACCACCCCCAGATCCATCGAAATCGTTTCCCCCTCGCTTATGTGATGCGCCAACAACTGCACGTCCCGGGTAAACCCGAAACAGGACGCAAACAGGTTCTCGTTGCCCATCGGAAGGGTCGCGAAAGCCGGGGAGGGGCGAGTGGGATTCCTATCCACCAGATGTCCGGCCCGTGCCAGCTCATTGACCACAGCGTGAATGGAACCATCCCCCCCCGCTACCACCACACAACGATAGCTGGAGGGTAAACCCCGATCTGACAGGATCGCAAGGCGCTCATCCGCATCCCAAACAACCACCGCTTCCAAAGCCTGCTTCTGCAACGCCCGAGTCAGGCCTTCCACATAACGACGATTCGGGCCGGCACCGCTGTACGGGTTGGCACAGATCAGGACACGCCCGGGCGTTGTGTGGTTGTCATTCGGCGATGGCATAAGTCGTCATCCGGTTGGCGAGGCCATCCGGGATGGTAACCGCCCTGTTGGTACAGACAAATAACTGTGAGTGAAAGGTGGATCAGTAATGCGGGGGCCGATCGGCTTCCAGGTCATCGATGTCCGCTTCTTCGCTTTCGATCGATTCTTCCTGCCTTGCTCGAAGCGCCGCGATCTCACGCCGCGCTGCCGCCAGTCCGTCGTTGAGTTCACGGACCACCCCGTCCAGCTCGCTGACGAACTGTTCCAGATAGGCGATCTTTTCTTCGACATTCGTCAGGCGCTGTTCCATGTGAGCTATTATACCCATACCCAAGCCCGAACCGGCCTTGATGCAGGTTCCGCGTCAACTTTTCTTGAAAAATCCCACCGTGGATTGCAGCACACGCTCACGCAGACGCTCGAGGTGAGCATGATCGTCCGACTGCTTCAGGTCTTCGAGATTGGCCAGGCAAAACCGGCAACCCAGTGTTTCAAGATGAAATCGGACATAGTCCCGCCAGCCCGGCTCCAGTGTCCCGAGATGGTATCCGCCGATCGTGCTGCGCTTGGGGCAGCTCGGCCGATGGTCCTCCCAGACTTCGGTCAACAGGGCGTCCGGCGGGTCAATCGCCCCCTTGGGTGAATCCCCGGCATGATCCATCAGGTGCTTGCGGATACGAGAAAGGCTGCGGTGCTTGACCGTAGCTACATGCCCGGCCTCAACGCCCACCGCCTCGGCGACCTGTGCGTTTTTCAGTTGAGCGTAAAACAACAGCTCCACGATCTGCAGTTCCCGGAAGTTCAATGATTCCTTGTAGCCACGAACAAGATCATTCAACGCCGAGGCCAGCGCCTCGTGCATCTCGCTGCGATGTTCTTCCCGCCGGGCGTACCAGCTCGCGGTCGGATCGCTTGCCGGCAGCCGCGACTCGGGCGAACCACTGTCATCCATCGGGCTGGACAATGTGTCAGCCAGCAGGCACATCCGCCCTGCCCGGCCACGCCGCGAGTCAATAATCCGACGACGCAGGATCGAAAACAGGTAAGTCTCCAGGCTCGATTCGCCGCGGAACCGGTCCAACCCGCGCAACAACCCGATGAACGCTTCCTGTACCAGGTCTTCAGCATCCGCGGCATGTCGTACCCGAGCGCGCGCAAAAGCAAGCAGCCGACCCTGGTAGCGTTCCACCAGCTTCGGCCAGCCCTGCTCGTCCCCGCGACGCACCGCGTCAAGCAGGTACTTTTCAGCCTCGGATAATCCGTTCATTGTCGATCCATGGGATGAGTGCCCACCACATTCGCGAATGATGTGCCGGTCCGATCGCCAAGCAAAAAGTATAACACACCCGCACCCTTACCCGGACCCGCTAACAACCTGCACCTCCAACACCTCACCGCCGGGCTCACGTTCTATCAAGGTGATCTCGTAGACCTGGCCATCACCTGTCACGGTATGCCAACCCTCAAACCGCCCGTTAGACACGTTTAACCCGGTCCGCCCCCAAGCCGAACCCCCGTTGGCATAGCGTTCATGGTGATGCAAATCCCATTGACCGTTATTCTCCGGGCTGAGCATGACCCACAGGTCCAACGCCGACAGCCTATCATCAGACGTGTAGTACACGCGCAACGGTTGGCCGACCTTCAGCGTCATCGGCTGACCGACCAACCCTTCGATCGGCCGATACCCCATCGCCTCGAGCGATGCTTGGGTCATCGGCTGGTCCGCGGGGTCGGGCAGGTTTAATTCTTTGGCTGCACGCTTGACCTGTTCTTTGACCTGTCCCGGGTCATCCGCCAGTGGAGCCTGTAGGTAAGCCTGCTGCAAGTACCGGCCGGCCTGTTCCAGATCATCCTGCCGATGCATGTAACGGGCCACACGCAGCAGCAGCCCGGGATCGCTGGGGTTGGACGCCGCGAGCATCGCGTCATACCGATCGCGCTGCGAGCCGTTCATCTGCCGGGTGAGCCTGCCCAGCACCGCCATCGACGACGGGTCCTGCTCTTCAAGCAGCTTTTCCACGACCTGCTGCACGCGCGCCTGGTCAAACCGCTTCCGGTATTGCACGCAGACCCGGCTCACCTCGCCAGGCTTGCGCTCGCCCCAACCCTCACGCACTTCAAACACCTCAACATCTAATGGGTAACCTTTGCGGGCACGCAAGTGATAACGACCCTGCGCCACGTCCTGGGCTTCGTCGGCGTCGAGGTTCTGCGATTCGATCTGCCAGCCCGCGTCCAAACACGCCTGACGAAATGCCTCGAACAAAGGCTTGGGATCGTCGGTCAGCGTCGTCCACATCGCCCGGCGGTCGAGCATCAAGCCATACCCATCCACCAGCCTGTCCATCGACACCCCGGTCGGCCAGGGGATCGACAGATCTGCCGGGTAGGCCCCCATCAATTCGCTCGGCCAAGGTCCATCGAACCCGAACTTGGCACGCCACTTGTCAAACTGATCGACCACGCTGCCAGCGATCTGCTTGCCGATCTCATCGCCGACCAGCTTGTACGGCGTGCCGACCTGTGTGCTCTTGCTCTCGTGCTCGATCGTGCCGTTCAAGATATAGTCCAAAGGCGGCGGGGTCAGGTGATCCAAATACGAAGAATGGCTCTTGTACGGCATCGACCCCGCGACAAACCGCACCTTGGCTTTGAAATCGCGTTGGACAAAAGGCTTGGTGTCGTGTTGGACATCAATCGAAAGCGTCAGGTAAGCATCGTAAAGCGGTTCCCCGAACGCCGGCACTTGGCCGGGGTCGAACACCTCCACCGAATCAACGTACGGCAGTTCCGCCAGCGTTTCCCGGACCTTCCCCGCAGCGATCCGCATCGCCGGGTGCGGGTCCATCACCAGGATCGCGATCCGCCGCGGCGAAAAGCTGGTGTGGTCCGAGGAGGAATGGGAGGACGAAACCGTGGAATTGGACCGGGACTCGATCCCCCCGGCGTGGTAGTCGATCCCCACCGCGCTGGGTAAGCCCGAGGTCAGCATCCGCCCGCTGAGGTAGACCAACCCCAGCACACAGAGGCAACCAACGATGAACCGAGCGAACCGCTTTCGGGTTTGGGTCGAGGACAAGCCGATGCCTCCAGTCCTATTGGTTCGGGTTCATAGACCCATCAAACCATCCGCATGAACAAGATCATCGCCGCGATCCCCCCCACCGCCGCCAGCCGCAGCATCCAGGCATAGTAGCCCTTCGTCGCCAGGTTCAGGAACAGATAAAGCCCGACGATCATCACGACCAACACGACCAACGACAGCAGGCTTGTCATTTGAGCCATGGACTGCTCCTGCAGGCTGCCGATCAAGGCCCGCGCGATCGACTCGATCATCCCCGGCTCCGCGTCGATCAATACCGCTTCACGCCAGACGGATCCATATGGCCGATCGAAACGCTGGCTGAAGAAATCGGTCGCATGGTTACGCGATGCCAGCTCATCGGTCACCCGGTTCAACAGCCATTCGGGGTCCGAAGCGCGTTTCTTTTCGTATCGGTGCTGGTGCTCAACCGACATGCCCGAGATCAACGCTTCAGCCTGAGGGATCAGGCTCGATGCCGCCGCCTTCAGCGCTTCGCGCCTCGCCTCGACCTGACTCGGAAAAACACCCGGAGAATAGGCGACCAACCAGTGCCCGCCTTGATAGGTCCGGGCAAAACCAGCCGGGTCGTCCACCCAAGGGGCCTGAACGAACGGCACGGAGAAACGGGTGCTGGAAACCGGTCCTCGCACATCAGCTACCAACTTACCCGTCCCCGACTCCGCCTGCTGTCGCCACTTATTGTGGGAATCGAACCGAACGTCAGCCGTATCGATCCGCACGATCACCGCGCGATCTGTGGTCGGCCGTTCCACAGACACACGAGCGAGATCGATCAGTTTTTGACGGATCCCCTCGGCCACCGCATCCAACACGGGGCGCGTCACCAGCAGAACGCCTTCGCGCGTGGACGGTTGTTGCGTGTCATCCACCAGCCAAACATAGATCGGCAACGGCTCCTGACCGGTCCCATCAGACGGCCCATTCAGACCCATCCCAATATCCCGTCCCAACGCCTCGGCTGCGGCGTGGATCGATGGGTAGACATCCGCTTTGAAATCCTGATGCTCCTCGACCGCGTCGGTCCACGGCGAACCGGCGACCAAAGCCTGGCCGTATGCAGGCACAACAACCTTGGCAGGAAAAGAGGTGCCCGTCATGTTGACGGCTCCGTCACTTGAGTCAAAGGCGGATACGGCACGAAGCCCAAGTTCACCCTCATGTTGACGGATCGCAGCCTGCATGTCTGCGTGGGCCGCGGCAATAGCGGCCTCCCGTGCCACCTGCGCCTCTCTGGGGCTCGCCGACACAAACAGGAAGCTCCCCAGGACCACCAATGACAGGACGATCACCCCTGTCATCGCCAGGCCCATGAACACGCGCTGACGAGTCTGCCGGTTCAAGCCCGCCAGATGCGCAATCATCAGCACCACACAGATGATGATGACGGTTTCGATCAGCCCGAACGGCATCGAGAAAAATCGGCCCATCGCTTACGCTCCTTCCCCACTGACGCTGACGAACCGCTGGCGTGTCTCAGGCGGCCAGGCCAGGCACAGGATCGCGCCGACCAGCAACAGCACCGAGACGACCGCTGAGGGGTAATCCACGTGACGTAAAAAAACGTCGATCGCCGGCCCTATTCGGTTGGCCTGTAACTCCGAGGCGACCGGCTGCCAGATCTCCATTACCGGGTCAAAGGAATTGAGCAGCTTCTTGCCCGCCACCAGACCGGCAATGATCAGCCATATCAGACCGAATGGCACCCGCATCATGTGCATAGGCCCGTAAGCTCGACGCGCCAGCAGCATCAATAATCCACCGACCACGAGCAGAACCAGGGCCACCGTGCCCCCCGCCGCCATCAGAAGCCTCGGCCACTGGTCATATCCGAACAACCGGGACATCTCGCCGCTGATTTCCGAGCCGAACACCCCCGCCGACATCGCCTCGGGAACCTGTAATACCAGCCCAATACCGACAAGGATGGCGGCAAAAATCAGGAGGCTGCCGACCAACGAAAACACGATGCTGAACAAGCTGGGCAGAACCGGCTCAGTGATCGACTCATGGACGTAATGATGTGGAGCTTTACTGGGGGCGTGGACCGGGCGGACGTTGTTTTCAGGCTGCCAGACAGTCACGGGCCGACCCGCCGCATCGGTAAATGAACCGCAGGCAATCAGGATCAGGTCAATCGTCTGGCCGATGTAGAACAACCCCCCGGTCAACAGCCACAGGATACCCGTGCCGATCTTGCCAGCGTAAAACCGATGCAGACCGCAGACCGGAAAGAACGGAAGAAACGCCGCCGCCGCGAGCAGGATCGATACAAGCCGACTCTTGGGTGAACAGCCGCCGGTGACGACCGCGGAATACGCATTGACCTGTTCGGTCTTATGGACCGCGTCACGGATCGGCCTATGCTTCGTTTCCTTTTTCTCCTCGTGAAAGTGATGATGCTGCGGTTGATCCTCGGCCGCATCGTCTGATTCATCCGCCCGAGGATCGATCGCGGTCGGGTCGTACGGACTGAGCGCCTGCACCGCCAGCATCACGCCTGCCGGGATCCCGATCGCCAGGACCGTTCCCGCGTCGTTAACCAACAAGGACGTCAGCCAACCCAATACCCCCGCAGAAATCACCGCACCGAAGGAGATACGCTGAAGTCGCCCCGGCGACATCACACGCGACCAATCCATCAGAAACAACGGCACCGCCAGCGTCAGCAACGAAAAGTTCAACTGCTCGTTACCCAATCCCGCGGGCCAGGAGCAGACCCCGGCAAAAAGTGTTGCCGTTCCACCCAATGCAACCCGCCGGATCAACCCCGGTTCATCCTCGAGATGCGGTAAAAGCTTCAGCTTCGCCGTGACCAGTCCCATCAACGCGCCCAGCATCGAACCGAAAGCGAAGACTCCGAGTCGATCTGTTTCCCCCGAGGACACCATCCCCATGCCGGCCGACATCACCAGCAAAGTGATCCCAGCCAACATGATGCGTTGATTCAGACGCATCGGGTCGCGCACCGCCTCGGGCAAACCGTGTCTTTCCCCCGGCTTATGGGTGCGCCCCAACAGTTGTTGGTCGATCCGTTTCGCAGCGGTGTCTATGCGTTGCTCTACGACCTTCGCCGCACGCTCGATCCGTTCGTGAATCGGATCGCTGCTGTCACCGCCCGAGCCGGCATCTTCTCCGCTTGTCCCAGCCGTCACCCCGGCACGCACCTTCGCACCGACATGCGCCGCGGCCATACTCAGGTCCACCGTGCTGAAGCTGGTCATGCTTCGGCGGATTTTTTCTTCGCCGAACACCGTTTCGACCATCTCGTTGACGTGCTGGTATCGCTCGTTGGGGTCCTTCGCCAATGCGCGCCGAACCGCTTCCCGGAAAGGCTCGTCGAGGGTGTCCAGATCGGGCGTGGCCGAGAGATGCTTCATCAGGATTTCACTCGGCGTATCGCCCTTGAACGGCACGCTGCCGGTCAGCATCTCATAGACCACACAGCCAAGCGCGTAGATATCAATCCCGCGGTCATACTTCCCCGCCCCGATCTCGGGAGCCATGTAATGCACCGTGCCGACGGTCACCGTCTGGCTCTGGCGGTGGTCGGCGCTGATCGCCTTGCTCAGGCCGTAGTCCCCGATCTTCACGTATCCATCTTCATAAAAAATGTTGGCAGGCTTGAGATCACGGTGAACGATCCCGCAGTCGTGCAGGTAGCTCAACCCCTTGGCGATCTCGCGCAGAAAGAACGCGGTCTTCTCCGGCCCAACCCCGCCGGGCGACTCGTCGATCAGGTCGCGAAGCGACGGGCCGGCAACGTACTCCATAATGACGAAAGGCTGGCCCTTGTCGTTGTGCTTGACATCGAAGATCGTCACGAGATGCGGGCTTTTGAGGTTCATGCACTGACGGATCCCGCGCAGTTCGATCTGCTCGTAACCCTGCACGACCTTCAACGCGACTTCACGCCCGGCATCACTGACGGCGTAATACACCTCACCGAACCCGCCGTGCCCCGCGGCGCTCTTGATCGTGTAACCCGC
>CAZJCN010000003.1:20132-21433 GCA_964544195.1 uncultured Phycisphaeraceae bacterium
CCGCTCAGCTCGATCACGCCGGTCGTGCTTGCCGCATGCGGAATACGGAATCGCACACGACACCTTGGCGACAGCTCGATTTTGTCCCCGTCATTCAACAGCGTATCCGTTACTTCTCGGCCGTTAACCTTGATCAGACTTGAACTACGCAAAAAGTAATCCTCTTGAATCCGCTCGAAACGAACCGTCGGGGCGGCGGGGTCCGCGATCAATCCGACATCCGGTCGATCAGAAGAACTGACCGGACCGAGTGTCATCGTTGGTTGTGATACCACCAGCGCAGCGCCGCACCCGTCCACCTGAATGAGCATCTGATTGACTGCCAAGCCTGCGCTCCCGGTCCCATCACCCGATACCCCATCATCATATGCGATTGTGTGTCCGGGACGCGTCCCGATCCTGCGATTGTCCGATGTATCCGCCCCAACTTTGCCTGATAAGGCGACTGAATCACCGATCAGCCCGAGAGGCCCGGCCTCCAGTGATTCCCGGGCGTCAATGATGATCTGTATCTGACGGACGGCATCGTTCACCCAATCGGCATCCGGCAATAGCGTTTGCAAACGACGAAGCTCACGTCCAGCCGAGTGCAGTTCACTCCGATCCATCATCCGCCGGGCTTCTGCCACACAATGAGTAACCCGGCGTAGCTCGCGGATCGCAGGGTCGTCGCCGGCCACAGGAGCCACCGCCCGCAACAGCGCTTCAGCCACATCGGTACGTCCCTGCTGTAACGCCTGTCGAATGTATCCACCGACTTCCGCCACCATCGCGGAACACAGCGTCTCGATCTGCCGGTCATGCGGCCGAAAACGTCGCGCTTCCACGAGGTGATGCCCGGCCGCGGCCCAGTCTCGACGCTTCATCGCTGATTGCGCACGATCAAGCGAAGCCTGAACCTTGACCCGGCGAAACTCGATCTCCCGACACAACTGCTCTGCCGAAGACTCGTCGTCATCCGTCATGTCGGCAAGCATGTCAATCCCTCGGGAAAGAAAGCCCTCGTCGGCGTGACGCTTGGCCCATTGGATCAATCCCGCCTGTCGGGTGCGGTGGTGTCGTTTGCGATCCATCGCGTCAAGCACACGCTGACGTAGCGCGGCCACGTCTTCCAAGGTTCCGCCAAGCGCCTCAGCTTTGACGCAATCAGACCAGGCGTTATCCAATCGACCAGCCTCAAGATGCGATGTCCCGCGACGGACCAATACCTTGATCAGCCTGGTGACCAGCCGCTGCCCGAGGCGGTGTGAACGGATCGCGTCCTGGCGGAGCAATTCGTATGCCTCCTCCAGTCGGCCGTC
>CAZJCN010000003.1:21533-32939 GCA_964544195.1 uncultured Phycisphaeraceae bacterium
ATGGTGCGCAACATCTCGACTCAACAACGCTTCGTTCAGCGTTTCCTCGACCTGCCGGTTCATCGCCAGCCGGAGATAAGCCCGCTCCCAGTCCGTCATGCGGATGAGGGCGGATTCCGTCATCCGATCGGTTTCGCTGAGCCATTGTGTGTGTGCGGTGTTCATCGGGAAATCCCTTTCAGATATTTTCACCAGTTCGATTTGGAATCCGTCCGATCAACCGTCGCCGACCGAACGGGTTGTGTTCATGCCCTCACGCCGCCGGGTGCTACACCGCGACCCGGCAGACGCAAGGACCGCATCAGCTCATCAGTTCAAGCGACGTGCTTCGGCCAGCCGGTCGTCGTGTTCGGAATCCCCGGACGCCGTTTCGGATGCCTCGATTTCAACCGGGCCGTGCAGGTATTCATCAACCTGTGCCAGCAGGTCTTCCTCGTCCACCACGCTGACCTCGATCGGCTGAACGAACGTGGACTCCCGCGCCAACACGCGCTCGGCCACGTCGAGCCGTTTCTTGATCTCGCCGATCAGTTTCTCGGTCTGCGCCAGCTTGCTGTTATCCATCTGGACCTTCGAGCCGACCGCGGCGGCCTGGACCAGCCGGTGCTGGCTCGCCAAAGACTCGATCTTGTCTTCGAGCAATGCTTTCTGAGACTGCGTCTTGCGCAGCATCTGCTCGGCCGCAGCCAACGTCGCTTCGCGCTGCTTCAACAAACGCTGCTTCCCGGCCAGGACAACCTCGGCCTCCTTGATGTTCTCGAACCGGCGCGACAGGTCGTCCAACACCTGCTCCCGGGAGTAAGCCTTGCCGCCGATCCGGTAGCTTGCCAGCTCTACGCCGACGACGTTGCGGAGCTTGGCGACCCGCGCCCGTTCCTCTTCAAGCTTTTTCGTGCTCTGCTCGATGTCAGCCTTGAGCGCGGCCAGCTCGACCTCTTCCGTCGCAATCCGGCGTACATTCGCGTGCATCTCGGGAATGATTTCGTCGAGCAGATCGCGAGCCCTGGTCAACTCAAACTCGATCGGGACATTGCTCTTGACGTGTCCACGGATCGCGTGATGGGTGCTCTTGACGTAGCTGACCAGATCGTCCCCAAACAACAGTCCACCGACCAGGGCCAAGCCCACAGCGGCGACCGCACCTCGTTTTGCCCACTTGCATAACATTGTAAATCTCCTTTCAATAACGGTTTACCATCGCAGCCGGGCCAGCGGAGCCTCTGCCCCGCCAAGGGATAGTCGACAAGGACACCAATTCATGGCGCGCCAACACACAAAGCTTTTCATTTTCCACATCCCCATGTAACCAACGCTCACACCATGCACTTGCCGAGGCCCGGCGAGGCGTGTAACTTGAGCTGCATAGCCGGTGTGGCGGAATTGGCAGACGCGGCGGATTCAAAATCCGCTGGTGGCAACACCATGTGGGTTCGAGTCCCTCCACCGGCATTCACAGGAGCTTCTTTCTCTCGAACAGGCCGGCACGGTCCCACCGATTCAGGGCCGAGGGCTCGCAACACATCAAGGGATCTGCGCAATGAATCTCAAGCGATTGACATGGACTTACAGCCTGATGGCTGCTTGCTTGGCGACGGGTCTCGTCCTGCTGTTCGCCTTACCGACGGTTGGGGATGATGGCACCGCATCAGAAGCCGAGCCGCTGTCGATGCTGGTCTATTCCCGCACCATGGGGTTCCGCCACGCGTCCATTGAAGACGGCGTCAAGATGCTCGAAACCCTCTGCGCCGAGCACGGCTACTCCATGCAGCACACCGAAGACCCCGCCCTGTTCACGGATGAATCCCTGTCGAACTTCGACGTGATCGTTTTTCTCAGCACCACCGGTGATGTGCTGGACGACACCCAACAGCAAGCGTTTCAGCGCTTTATCCAGAACGGCGGCGGCTTCGTGGGGATTCATGCGGCGAGTGATACCGAGTACGGCTGGCCCTGGTTCGGCAAGCTGGTCGGCGGCTACTTTGCCGGTCACCCGAAAGTCCAGGAAGCCACCATCCACATCACCGCGCCGGACCATGTATGCAATCACGGCCTGCCGAACCCCTGGGTACGCACCGACGAGTGGTACAACTTCAAAAACATCCAGCCCGACCTGACCATCCTCGCCAAGCTCGACGAATCGACCTACGAGGGCGGGAAAATGGGTGACAACCATCCGATCTCATGGTGCCACGAGTTCGATGGGGGGCGGGCGTTTTACACCGGGATGGGACACACCCGGCAGTCGTTTACCGAGCCCTTGTTCGTTCAACATGTTCACCAAGGCATCCGCTGGGCAGCGGGCCTTGCCTGCAACAAATAATGAATCACGACTGACCGCAGCCGCAATGATCGCACCCCACCGCCCCCAGCGCTTCACCCATAAGGCGGACCGCGGTATCGACCTGCGTCTCACTGATCGTCAGCGCCGGTGAAAAGCGGATGCCGGATTCACCACAACCGAGTACCAGCAGACCCCGTTCGAAGCAGGCCATGACAAGCTTGTTCCGCAGGTCCGGGTCGGGGGTCTTGCTGCCGTCGGCCTTGATGAACTCCGCCACCACCATCAGCCCCTTGCCGCGCACGTCGCCGATGCAGGGACAGCCAGCCTGAAGCTGACGCAGCTTGTCCTGCAGATAGGCGCCGACCCTGGCGGCGTTGTCGATCAGACCGGCTTCCAGCAGGTCGAGTGTGGCCAGTGAAGCGGCGCAGGCGACGGGGTTGCCGCCGAAGGTCGAGGCATGGGATCCATAAGGCCAATCCATCACCGACTCGCGCGCGATCATCGCACCCAACGGCATCCCGCTGGCGATCCCCTTGGCGCTGGTGATGATGTCCGGTTCGACGCCGTAATGCTCGATCGCCCACATCTTGCCCGTTCGGCCGAAGCCCGCCTGAACCTCGTCACACACAAGCAGGATGCCGTGTTTATCGCAAAGCTCACGCAGGCGCGGGAAGAAATCATCCGGGGGAACGATGTAGCCCCCCTCTCCCTGGATCGGTTCGACAAAGATCGCCGCCACGTCGGACGGATCGACTTTGCGCTTGAAGATGCGATCGATCTCTTCGAATGTGAAATCCACGACCTGATCGGGATGAAGGTTGCCAGCCGGGCGGTAGGGGTTGGGATACGTCACGTGAAACACACCGGGCACCATCGGGCCGAAGTGTTTCTGTTGGATTGACTTGCTGCCGGTCAGCGACATCGCGCCGTAGGTTCGGCCGTGGAACGCGCCCCAGAACGCGATCACGTTCTGCCGCTTCGTGTGGTAACGAGAAAGTTTGAATGCCGCCTCGAGAGCCTCGGCACCAGAGTTGGTGAAGAACACCCGGTTCCTGCCGGCCATCGGTGCACCCTTGGCCAACCGTTCCGCCAGCTCGATCTGTGGGGCATAAAAGAAATCGGTCCCCGACATGTGCAGGAATCTGCGGGCTTGTTCCACAACCGATTCGACGACATAGGGGTGACTGTGGCCGGTGGCATTGACCGCGATCCCCGCCGCCATATCGAGGAACTTATTGCCGTCCGGGTCCACGACGACCGAGCCGATCCCGCTTTCCATCACGAGCGGGTAATCGCGCGTGTAGGACGGGCTGGTGACCTGCTGGTCGCGTTGGGTCAGGGCCTTGGCTTTGGGCCCCGGCAACTCGGTCACCAGTTGCGGGGCGGTCGGCTGCTCGGGGATCAGCGGGTGGTTGCTCAAAGACATAACCGGGCTCCATTCGGGTCGACTTAACCGATATCGGGCCGATGCCGCCCCCAACCAAGGGACAGCTGGCCGGGAACCCTAGAGTATAACAAACATAATAATTTTCGCGAGAGTTGGGCGGATAATTCTATGCTTATTCTACTCCGCCGAGAACTGGCAAGGTGACCAACGCGTCGCGTTTTCGGGACATCAAGGCGTTAGGAGCATTGGCGATCGGATGTCCCGGGCCGTGAGCCGTGGCCAATGTCGGCTCAGCGGTGTGTTCCACCTCGTCAAAGGTCGTGTAGCTCAGCCCAAGGTCCTTGAGCATCTGGTGGTCGTCCTTGGGCGATCGGCCGAAGGTCGTCAGGTAATTCCCGATCAGGAAGCTCGAACCACCAGCGAAGAATATCCAGCTTTGCAGATCGCGCAGGATCTTCTCCCGGCCGCCGGCGATCTTCAGTTCACGGTCCGGCAGAACAAACCGGAACACCGCGATGATCTGCAACGCCTCCATCGGTTCCAACGGCGTGGTCTTCTCATACAACGGCGTGCCTTGGATCGCGTTGAGGAAATTGATCGGCACGACATCCACACCCAGCTCGCGCAGCTCAAACGCCACGTCCAATCGGTCCTGCCAGGTCTCACCCATCCCGAAGATCCCGCCTGAACAGATCGACAGCCCGGCCGCCTTCGCGGTCTGGATCGTGCGCTTGCGATCGGCATACGTGTGGGTGCTGATGACGTTGGGGAAGAAACGCTCACTGGTTTCCAGATTATGGTTGATCCGCTGAACGCCCATCGACTTAAGTCGGCGGGCCTGTTCGGGAGACAGCTCACCGAGCGTGGCACACGGCCGGATCGCCCCCTTCTCTGCGGTCTGCTTGAAGAAAGGTTCCAACCAGTCCAGCTCCCGGTCGGTCGGCCCGCGCCCCGAGTTGACGATGCCGAAGCTGGAAGCGCCGTTTTTCAAGGCTTCCTCCGCCGCGGCCTGCATCTGCTCGACGGACATCTTGTCTGGAACGACGTGCGTCTTGTAATGCTTGCTTTGGGCACAGTACCCACAGTCTTCACTGCAGGCACCGACCTTCCCCGTCACGATTGAGCAGAACTTGACCTGTCGGCCGACAAAACGGATCCGGATCTTGTTCGCCCAGTAAAACAGATCGTATAGATCATCACCCTGAAGGCGGGTGAGAAACTCAGCGTCATCACGTGCAATGGGACGGCCGGACAAAACCTCCTGCGCGATCGAGGCGACCCGGTCGCTCGGATATGCGTCGTCATGCTGGATCATGAGGCGATCATCCTTGAATCGCTGGGAGAACGGGTCTTATCATCACTCATCGGTGTCAGCGGCGGCCCCGGCCGCGATCGCTGTCCCCTCCCGCGCTCTGGCTGAAAATGGCGTTCAGGTCCGCCCCCCCCGCGAGTTCCAGACGATTACGGCCAAGGTCCAGCCTGTAAATCAGCAACCGGCTGGTGATGTTATTGATGATGAAAAGCGATTCCTCGCCGGACCGTGTCTTGGCGGTCAGCAGTGTGAAGTTATCACGGGTAATGACCAGCGACGCATCAGCGGTATTGGGCCGATTGGCAAGCTGCGTGATCAACAACCCCGCCAGGATGAAGGCCGAGGCGATCAGGGCGTAGCAGGCGGTATCAAGACGGTTCATCGAATGACTCCGTGCGTTATGTCAGTAGTATCAGAACGTGCTCTATGCAGTCAACGACGCAAAACGGTCAACGGCCGCCCGTGGGCCGAGTGGCGTCTTCCGAGACATTACGCCCGGCGATCACTTCCAGCTTGTTGCTGGAACCGTTGAACATCACTGCCGCGACCCGGCCGGAGGTGATCTCGATGATGTACACCGCGGCCTGCGAATCCCGACCGGTCACGTCGCCAGCAATCATCAGGTACTGCCCGCCCCCGCCGAACTGCGCTTTCGCCGGCGCGGGACTGAAGGCCGTGACAATCAACGACGCCAGCAGCACCGCATTAATAAGGATCAGACCCGCCAACGATTTTCTGGTCATACTTCGACTCCGTGTTTGCAATGACACCCACACCCGTTCGAGATCAGTCCTGATGCCCTCGCTTGGAACTCAGGAAGCTTGGGACCGCGATCAGGAGGACCGAGAAAAACGTGATCATGATCAGCGCCCAAGGCTGCAGAACCGTGTCCTTGGGAGCCGGGGCCTTGGTGGCGTTCTGCGCCATGGCAGGCAACGCGCTGAGCAGGGGCAATCCCAAGGACGATAATCGGATCATTGTTTTCATACCGACATGATAGACCCCCTCGCCGGGCGTGTAAATGCTCGAATCAAACACCGGCAAGCCGTCCCATCATGGGTTGATAAGATATCGGGATGAATGAGACGGCAACGTGGTTTGTCTGGCTGGTCGGGTCCTACCTGGTCGGTTCGATCCCCTTCGGGCTTCTGATCGGGCTGACGAAAGGGGTGGACATCCGGACCGCGGGCAGCGGCAACGTCGGTGCGACCAACACCGGCCGGGTGCTGGGCCGCAAGTGGGGCCTGACCTGTTTCGTACTGGATGTATGCAAGGGTCTGGGGCCGACCTTGGGCTATGGTCTGTCGACCGGCCTCTCCGGCAGTCTCGGGACACAAGCCGGGGCGACGGCGGTGCTGGGCTGGCTGATCGTGGCGGCCGCGGCGATGATCGGCCACATCTTCCCAATCTGGCTGAAGTTCAAGGGCGGCAAGGGCGTCGCGACGGGGCTGGGGGTGTTGCTGGGGTTCTGGCCGGTGCTGACACTGCCGGGGATCGCCGCCGGGCTTATCTGGCTGGTGACCATCAAGCTCACCGGCTACGTCAGTCTCGCCAGCATCAGCGCCGCCTGTGCGTTACCCCCATTGGCTCTGCTCAGCGCCCTTTACTGGCAACGGGACGTGAGTCAAGTCGTGATCTATGTCGCCGTGACACTGCTCTTAGGGCTGCTGGTCGTTATCCGTCATCGCAGCAACATCCACCGGCTAAGACAGGGCACTGAACCGAAAGCCGCATGGACGCAAAAAACTGGATCCAGTCCCGGTCATGAACCTTCATAAAAAAACCGCCGTGGATCACACGGCGGCTGCTGTGGTATGCGAAACGACTGGCTGAGGATCAATCCTTGTCTTCGCCGTCGTGATGATCGTCTTCGTCTTCGTCGTCGGCATGTGAGTCATCGTCGTCATCATGACCCGATGCGATCCCCAGTTCCTCCTTGATTTCGTTGAGGATCGTCAGGCTCAGGTCGGTATCACCAAGCGTGCCGACCCGGATGAAGACTTCACTGACGTTATCCCCGACTCTTTCGCTATCGACGCGTACTTTGACATCCTGCGCGGTGCGGGCCACCACTCGGCCGTCGATCGCGGTCGAGCTGGCGTTGATGATGACCAGGTCCAGGTCCTCGAGCACCTGCTTGGCGGCCTCGGTCACGGCAGCGGGGTTCGCAGCCAACGTGGCCTTGATCGTCCCGACCCGGTTGGTCACCCCTTCCTCATTGGTCTTGCAACCGCCGACAAGAAGCAGACTCATGGCCAACAACGCCAACCACATCCGATTGCGGATCGTGTTCATCGCGTGTCTCCTGTTCAAGTTGTTTCGTTCCAGTCCCCCTGACGGATGGGGCACCCCTGATACACACAAAGGATTATACCACCCCGCGCTTTACCCCGTTCGGCTTTTTTTCAGCAACGTCCAGGCGGTGCTGACGGCCCCTATCAGAAAAAGCATGCCGAACACGCCGGCAAAAACCAAAGGCGCGACCCGATCCGACCGCCAGGCAAACAACGCGCCGATCCCGACGACAAACAGCGCCATCGCCGCCAGCCCGATCGCCTGCATGAGCTTCACGACCCGGTCGCCACGTTCCACCGCCTCCGTCGGCCCGCCGCTGAGCCCCTGCCCCGACCAGCCGTCGTAAAGATTGCCGCATTCCGGGCATCGGCCCTGGATGTCCAGCCCGGTCAACTCGTAGCCGCACCGGCGACATTGTCTGTCCATCAGCCGATCGGTCATGGGTGTATCTAACCGGAAAGCTCCACGCAGAGCAATCCCCAAGCCAAATCATCTCGAATCCTCTACAATGTTCAGTCCGACGTCGGCTGGCCGTGCGTCGGTTTACCCACCCGACCCAACCAACACGATATACGAGAAACCGGATATGTCTGACACACCCAAACCCATCGTGCTGATCGTCCGTGACGGCTGGGGGCACAATCCCAACCCGGAACATGACAAGTTCAACGCTATCAAGCTGGCGAACACCCCCTGCAGCGACGCCCTGTTGGCGCGTTATCCCTCGACCCGCATCCACACCAGCGGCCGAGACGTCGGCCTGCCCGATGGCACAATGGGCAACTCCGAGGTGGGCCACCAGAACATCGGTGCCGGCCGGATCGTCTATCAGGAATCCGTCCGGATCACGCTGGCGATCGAGGACGGCTCGTTCTTTGAAAATGAAGCCATCAACAAAGCCATCGATCGCGCCAAAGCCAACAACGGAACGGTTCACCTGCTCGGGATCGCGTCCGATGCCGGGGTGCACGGGCTGCTGACCCACCTCTACGCCTGCCTTGAAGCCTGCAAGCGACGCGGGCAGAACCATGTCGCTCTGCACCTGTTCACCGACGGTCGTGACACCGGGCCGTTCACCGGGATCGAGTTCATCCGGCAGATCGAAGCCAAGTGCAAGGAACTCGGCGTCGGATGGATCGCGTCGATCTGCGGGCGATACTACGCCATGGACCGTGACAACCGGTGGGAGCGCGTCAAGCAGGCGTATGACATGCTGACCGGCCGGGCGGGCGATCTGCCGCACTTCGAGTCGGCCGAGCAGGCGGTGCAGGATTATTACGATCACCCGACCAACGACAGCCAGCAGGGTGACGAGTTCATTACGCCGCGGCTGATCGGCGACCCCGACCCGATCAAGGATGGTGACGCTGTCATCTTCTACAACTATCGTGGCGATCGGCCCCGCGAGCTGACCCGGGCGTTTGTCATGCCGGAGTTCTACGGCCAAGTCGCCCCCTCCCCTGATACCGGTGAAAAAGGCTTCGACCGAGGCCCGAAACTCGACATCGCCTACGTCACCATGACCGCCTACCAGGAAGAGCTGAACGACCTGGTCGATGTCGCCTTCCCGAAACCGCCCAAGATGGAAAACATCGGCGGGGCTTACCTGGCGTCGCTCGGCAAAACACAATTCCGCTGTGCTGAAACGGAAAAGTTCCCGCACGTCACCTTCTTCTTCAACGACTACCGCGAGGAGCCGTTCCCGGGCGAGTCCCGGCAGATGGCCCAGTCGCCCAAGGTTCCGACCTACGACCTCAAGCCCGAGATGAGCGCCCCGGAGGTCTGTGACATCGTGTTGAGCCGGATCAACGCCGAGGACTGCGAAGACATGATCATTGTCAACTTCGCCAACGGCGACATGGTCGGGCACACCGGCAATCTCCAAGCCGCGATCAAGGCGGTGGAAACCGTCGATGCTTGCGTGCAGAAGATCGTCGATGCGACGCTGGCCAGGGGCGGCAAGCTCATCGTCACCGCGGACCACGGCAACGCGGAGCAGATGTTCGACCCCGACACCAACGCACCTCATACCGCGCACACCCTCTACGACGTGGACTGCATCATCGTGGACCCGAGCCTCAACGCCGACACCCCTCTCCGCGAAGGCGGTCGGCTGGCGGACGTGTTCCCCACTGCGCTGGCACTGATGGGGGTCGACAAGCCCGACGAGATGACCGGCGTGAGCCTGCTGGAAACCGTCGCGGTCTGAATCGACTCGGACCCGGTTCGTCGGTGGAGGCATGGAGCAACAGCGCCGAAGGTCATGAGGCGCACTGATCGGGTGGATCGGCTTCATGTTTGCGGCGGTAGTCCCCGGCAATAATCTTTGTTTTCTGTATGCTGCGCTGACATGCATGACCCGATCGCCTGGATCCTGTTGACGCTGAGCACCGCGTGGGCTGTGCAGGCGCTTCTTGCGGTCATTGCGCAGCACAAGCTGGCGCACCGAGCTGCCCGTCCTCAGACCCAGCGATACGCCGGATACCGACCGCCGGCGGTGGTGATCGTCCCGTTCAAAGGCGTCGAGCCGGCGTTGCGTGAAAACCTGCGCGGGCTTTTCACGCAGGACTACCCGGACTACCGGCTGATGCTGATCGTCGAATCCGAAGACGATCCCGCTTGTCCCTTCTTGCGTGAAGCGATCGAAGACCATCCGAATCGTCAAGCCGAACTCCTCGTGGCCGGCCCCGCCGACCCGGACGAAGGCCAGAAGATCCATAACCTGCTCGCCGCGGTCCGGAAGCTTAAGCAGGACGATGCCGGGGAAACGGTCTGGGTCTTCGCCGACTCCGACGCGGTCCCCGGACCTCACTGGCTGGGTGAACTGGTCGGCCCATTGGCGCAGGAGCGGACCGCGGTGACGACCGGCTTCCGCTGGCTGGTCCCGGAATCGCGCGACGGCACATCGCCACCGCCGTTCTGGGCCAGAATCGCCAGCATCATCAACAGCTCCGCAACGGGGTTTATCCGTCGAGAGCAATACACCCATGCCTGGGGCGGGTCCATGGCGATGCGCGTCACCACTGCCGAACAAAGTGACCTGATCGGACGATGGCAAGGCGCGATCAGCGATGATTACCAGGTCACCCGCATGGCCCGCGATCTCGAAAGACGGGTTTATTTCGTCCCCGAATGTCTCGTCGCCTCCCCGGTCGATTACAACCTCAAAGAGCTGTTGAACTTTGCCTTTCGTCAATACCTCATTACCCGGGTCTATGCGCCCGGAGTTTATTACGGGGCGCTGCTGATCCACGCGCTCTACTTTGCCGGGCTGGCATCGACCATCGCCCTGCTGTTTCGTTCCGAACCTGAGTTCGCTCGGGCTTACGCGGTCGGCGTGCTGATCTGGGTCTTTATCGCCAACCAGGTCCGCGCGACACTTCGGCATCGGGTGGTCCGGTTGACGCTCGGGCCGGACGTGGTGCGGAAACTCAAACCCACCTTCACGCTCGAACGCTGGACGACTCCGCTGTGGCTGGGCATCAACCTGTTGCTGCTGGCCAGTGCCCTGTTCGGCCGAACCATCACCTGGCGCGGGATCCGCTACCGACTGGACGGCCCGCAGTCCATCCGTCGCCTGTAACCGCCCTTCAACGATGCTCCTTGGCCTTGCTGACGAGCCGACCGACGGTGCTCTTGACCGCGTCGGCGGCCTCGGTCACCGCGAGATATAAGTCCTTGTGGTGTTTCTTGATGATGACCGGTTCGTGCTGAGTCGCGAGGTTGACATGCACCAGGCAGGTTTTGTCCACCCCGCCGCGCGGGCCGTTCTCGTCACGCAGCGTCACGTCCACCGATCGGACATGGGTCTCGTGCTGGTTCAGCGCCGCAGTCATCCGGTCCCGCACATGGCGCTCGATCGCTTCGGTCATCTCCAGCCCGTCGTGTCGAATGGTCAGGTCCATGACAACCTCCTTTGTCCAATCATACGCCCAAACGCCCGATGGTGTTCGGCGCAATGGCGTTCAGACGGCTTCCGAAGACGCGCGGAGCGAGCCGGGGACAACGATAGACGAGCGTGTTTATCCGTGATGTATCAAACGGGTTTTCCTTATTCTGTCTGGTGTGTATCAAACTCACGCTTTTCCGGTCTGAGGCGGCAGGGACGGCTTCCGCGGGACCGGTCGCTGC
>CAZJCN010000004.1:0-32792 GCA_964544195.1 uncultured Phycisphaeraceae bacterium
AACGCCTCAAGCAGATCAGCCGTGACGACATCAACCGCCGGTTCGATGAGTTCACCGCGATGCTGAGGATCGATGCCTGAATCTCAAGCCTGCCTCAGTCGGATACCACTCCGAGAACTGTTTCTGCATGCACACATACACAACCATCCGATGGGGCATTCTTGGCTGCGGCAACGTCTGTGAGGTCAAGTCCGGACCCGCGTTCCAATTGGCCAAGGGCAGCGTCCTGACCAAAGTCATGCGACGCACGCCCCTGATGGCTGAAGACTTCGCCACGCGCCACGGCGTCCCCAACTGGACCGGTGACGTGGACGACCTGATCGATGACCCCGACGTAGACGCGGTGTACATCGCCACCCCGCCCGGGGCCCATTGTGAATACGCGCTCAAAGTCTGTGCCGCGGGCAAGCCGTGCTACGTCGAGAAACCCATGGCCCGAAATGCCGAGGAATGCCGACGCATGGTCGAGGCTTTCGCCGATGCCGGGCTTCCCCTGTATGTTGCCTATTACCGGCGCGCGTTGCCGCGTTTCCTCAAAGCCAAGGAGCTGTTGGACAGCGGCGCGATAGGCCGAATCACCCATGTGTCCTATCGTTATGAACGCCCCGCCGATCCCGACCGTTCGCCGGGTTGGCGTGTGGACGCGGAGCAGTCCGGCGGCGGTCTGTTGCTTGATCTCGGCTCACATACCTTGGACATCCTCGATTTTCTGCTAGGACCACTGGAACAGATCGAGGGCTGGGCGGAAAACCGCGCAGGGCTGTATCCGGTAGAAGATCATGTTGAGATGAACTTCATCATCAGCGGCTCCGCGACCGGTCAGGCTGTGTGGAACTTTGCCGCCGACCGTCGTCATGACCTGATCGAGATCACAGGCACGCTAGGCACCATCAAGCTCTCGACATTCGGCAACGATCCGTTACGACTGGTCACTCCGGACGGCGTGGAATCCTTCGACCTGCCGAACCCGACCCACATCCAACAGCCGTTGATCCAGACCATCGTCAACGAGCTGCGCGGCATCGGTACTTGCCCTAGCACCGGCACGACCGCCGCCCGAACCAGTGCCGTCATCGACCGCGTACTGACCGGCTACTACGGCCGACGGGACGATGATTTCTGGAACAGGCCCGGCAGCTGGCCGGCCAAACGGTGACAACACGCGCCCAGCCGATACAATACCCCCCTGCCGCAACCAGGCCCCACCGGTGGGGTGCCAGAGTGGTTGAATGGACCGGTTTTGAAAACCGGCGTACGGTTCGCCGTACCGTGGGTTCGAATCCCACCCCCACCGCTTTTCCCCTCATTTTCAAAGTGTCCTCGTGAACCGCTATCCCTTCATCCCTGTCAGCGTTACACCTTGGATAAAGTACCGTTGCAGAAAGAAGAAAAGGACAATCACGGGCAGTGTCATGACGAATGACGCTGCCATCACCAAGCCGGCGTCAGGTCCGGCCCGAAGGTTGAATTTAAACAGGCCTAACGCCAGTGGAAACAGTCGGTCATCGTTGACATAAATCAACGGGCCCATGAAATTGTTCCACGTTGCGCTAAAGGTGTACACCGCGATGATCGCAAGCGTCGGGATGATCAACGGCAGCATGACGTGCCAATACACCCGCAGGAACCCGCACCCGTCTATCCTTGCCGCGTCCTCTAGGTCGTCGGGGATCGTCTTCAGAAACTGTCGTAACAGGAAGATAAAAAACGGTGCCCCAAACGCGGCCGGCACCCACAGCGGCAACAGCGTGTCGTACCATCCGATCCACTTGAAGATCAGGAAAGCCGGGATCATGGTGACCTGAGGCGGGATCATCATCGTTGCCAGCATCACTAGAAAGAAAGTGTCGCGCCCCGGCCAGCGCAGACGGGCAAAAGCATAAGCCGCGAGTGAACACGAAAAGATCATCAATACAATGCTGAGGATGCTCAGTGATAAGCTGGTCATGATGTAACGTGCAAACGGGATGCCTCGAAACACGTTCCTGTACTGGTGCAACGCCTTGTCAAGACAAGCTCCCCAGGCCGAATTCTGCATCAGGATCATGTCGATTCGGAACGCCTCCGTGTCGCTCGGGCCGACCTCTTGCATCCGGTAAAATGTCCGGCGTTGAACCGGGTCAATCCGTTCTTCGGGCCAGCGCAGGTGAACTTCACGCCAGCGATCGTCGGGCAGGTTGATCACGTCCTTCGTGCGATACAACCGGCCGCCCCGGGCAACCTCAAAAACGATCCGTGCCCACGACCCGTCACTACGATAACTGACCATGATCTGGTCAACCGACTCGGGGTCCGCGACATCACTCAGACCGAGCCGTAGCCTGATCCGTCTGGAATCAGAATCGAACCGGGCTTCAAGCGTCGGATAGACCGGATCAAGCAGGTCATCCTCCACCAATTGAGCCCATCCGTGAGCCACACGCCAATCATGGCCCTGGGCTGCCTTTTGGACCTGAAAATCCCGGGTTCTGACACGTACCGGCCCAAGGCTGACTCGTCTAAGCACGGAGTCCCATGCTCGATCGAGAGCCACCTTATCCACCACCCTGTCGGATTCCTGTAACACCGCACGAGTTCCGGCCGACCTCGCCCGATCAGAAATACGTACATTTAACAGCTCAAACAATGCTTCCGTCATCTCATCCATGCAGGATTGCTGATTCAGGTGCCGATACCATTCCGACTTCTTTGCATCAACTCGCTGTCGAAGCCAGGCATCTATCCGATTCTGAAAAAGATGTGTCAGTTCCAGCTCCAGCTCGGGCCAATCATCGATACGAGTCCCTTCCATCTGTGTCGGCTGCTCATATGCCCGGTCATCGATGTAGGGCGTGATCTTGCTTGGCCGAGGCAGCGCGGGCCAGAACGCTGCCCCGCGCCCGCCGGTTTCGTCTGTGGTTTTGAAGCTGGTCGCCACCATCCAGATGAACGGGAACCCGAACACCAAGGCCCCGGTCAGCAGCACCGTGTATAACACGAATGCCTCGATCGAACCAAGTATGTGTAGCCGGGCATATCTCATCGTTCGTAATGCACCCACTTGCCGCCAAGCCACATCTGAATCAACGTGATGGCAAGAACAACCACAAACATCACCCAAGCCATCGCACTGGCGACCCCCATGTTCAGGTAGCGGAACGACTCGTTGAAAAGCTTATAGGCATAAAACAGCGTCGCGTCGGCGGGGCCGCCGTCCGTCATGATGTAGGCGGATTCAAACGTCTGAAATACCCCAATCAGACCCATGAGGAAATTAAAGAAGATGTACGGCGTCAACAACGGCAACGTAATCCTGATGAACTGCTGAACGCGATTGGCCCCGTCTATCCTGGCCGCCTCGTAGAGCGATTCCGGGATCTCCTTCAGCCCGGCCAACCAGATGATCATCCCCCCGCCGGCCGCCCATAGTCCCATCAGGATCAGGGCCGGCTTCGCCCATGCCGGGTCGTTCAACCAGTACGGCGGATCATCCATGCCGACAAATCGTAAGGCCCGATTGATCAAGCCCTGAACAGGATCAAACAGGTATATCCACAACATAAACGAGGCCACGGCGGGCACAATCGCGGGCAGATAGTAAACCGTTCGGAAAAAGGCAATCCCCTTTGCACGGCTGTTCAATAACAGGGCCAACGCCAGGCCCACCACAATGCCTAACGGCACGCTGACCACCATATACAACGTGTTCCATAAACTACGCCAGAACTGGGGATCGTTTGCTGCCATCCCGCCACTGTCAGGGTCTGAATGAAAACCCATCAGACGAACATAATTGTCCGTCCCGATCCACACAGCGGGATTCAAAACATCGTACCGACAGAAACTGATCAGCAATGAAAACAGGATCGGCCCTGCCCCGAACACGATAAACCCGATCAGCCATGGTGAGGCACACATATATCCCCCAAGCCATTCCCGACGGTCCCGGTATAACACCTCACCCCGTTGTCGTGCCCACCATACGAATGCGATGATCACCGCGACGACCAGTGCCAGGTACCCGATAATCAAAACTCGCCAGGGGATACGTGGGCCTTTGGGCGGGTTGAAGAATCGGTCTAACGCTTCCTGTATCTTTCGTTTGCCGGTGACGAGCGCTTCCCTCGGCTCTGCAACATGATTCAGCGCCAGAAACATCGAGCGCATATGTTCGCCCCACAACCGCTGTCCGACAGGAGAGATCGGACGGGTACGACTCTCCGGAAGCAGAGACATGAATTGTCGATGGGCAGACCTCATGTCTTCAGTAATATCCGGACTGGATTCGATGTAGGTCTGACTCAGCCAATGCATCACCCGTTTGTCCGGGTGGGAATACGGGAAATATGACTGGCCCTGCGCCTTGGCTAGTGAAGCTTCGAACTCGGCCATGAGCTGATTCGCCTCCATCGAGCAAAGCCAGCGCATCAATTCCCATGCACCCTGCTTGTGCTTTGCCGTTGATGGGATCGCATATGCCCATCCCCCCATCCACCCGGCCGGCGTATGCCCCATCGCCTGCATACGCTCCGGGATCGGAGCGCCGCAGGCGCCAAAGGACATCTCCCGCCCGTATGCACTAATCAGCTTCAGGTACTCGTCGCTATCCAGACGCAACGACACCCTGCCTACGACAAAAGGGTCCATCGGGCCGGAGGCCAGACCAGAAGTAAATGCCTGAGCAACACGAATGCCGCCGAGGACATCGTAACAATCAACCATGAACTGAAGCGCCTCGACGCCCGCCGGATCATCCATCAGACATCGTCGTCCATCCTCGCTTAACAACGGTGCGTTATTCTGACACATGAACATGAACAACCCGCTGTTGACAAAAAGCGGGATAAAACCTGCTGTCCGCAACAAGCCCGTTTCCGGATCGTAACGTGTCAGCCTCACCGTGTAGCTGTCCTGATCAAACACCTTGACCTGGCACAGCCCGGACGTAAACCGTTCGGGGATGGCCCTGAGTCCCGGAGGCTGTTCCAAAGACAAATCAATTTGAATCGAATCACGCCCGATTACGCGTCCCAGCCTACCACGAAACACATCCTGCCCGTTTATCAACGCAACCACGTCTCCAACACGAACACCTGTCGAGACCAGATCAACCGGAGAGTTATGTGACCCGCCACCATTGACTGGCGTCTGTGTGTATTCGGCCACCAGCGTGACAACGCCGTCTGGCGAAACACGCGCTCGGGCATGCACTAATTTCCGACACAACTCTTCCCATGTTTTCGGAGGACGGACTTGGCCTACCCGTACACGCCCGGCATGCACTTCCGGATCATGGTCACGATAGACCAGCCCGGCCCGGATCAAGGCGTCCCTGTTGTAATACATGCCTCGTGTATCTACCGTGATCGGCACCGCGTACACCTTGCCCTGATAGACACACTCCTGCCAAGGAGCGCGATAATAGTTGGATGCGTGTATCCCATCCGGTCGAGCACGGTCAGCTTCAAGAAAGGGGGTCAGATCCGTAAACGTGCCTCGGCTTGCCCATTCCACCACAGCAAACCGATCGAAATGAATCAGGTCCGGCGGCGATCCACCCGCCACCCCCAAAAGAAATCGTGTCGGGTCCGTCGTCGCATCACGGACAGTACTCGTCCCAAGTAGAACGTTGTACTCAGGATGTCGATGCTCGAACTCTTCGATCGCCACGCGCACCGCATCACCGGCTTCCACCGGCGTCCACATCACAATGTCCGTAACTCTCGTTTGCCCCCCAACAGACGAACCTACGCGGGGATACAACAGCCAGGCCAATATCACTGCTGCACCTATCGTCAGCATAAACCGGTGAGTACCCAACCACTCAGTGAGCCGATGCGTCATACCGCTGATCGATCCAGGTGTTGTCACCCGTCACATCCGGAAACAGGCATGCCCATAAAAAAACCAGGCCTTTTCACGGCCTGGTCCATGTTGGCTTCGAATCCATGCATAAAATTGTCAGTTGCTACCCATCGTTCAGTTTGCAAACCGGCCGATGACTTTTATTTTCGACGTAACATAGACAAACCTGCCATCCCGAACATCGCCAATGTGGTCGGCTCCGGCACCGCAGCAGTCGCGGGTGGTGTCCCGGCATTCCAGTTGCCCAGCACGGTATTCAGATCATCAATACCGACAAAGCCATCGCCCGAAGGATCACCTTGTAGTTTGTTGCCCGCCGTCACATTCTGATTCCAGTTGCCGAGTACGATGTTCAGGTCGCTGATACCCACGAAGCCGTCGCCGTCCAGATCGCCGTCAATCCCAACGGGCGTCGTGTATGGCACCCCAAAACTCGTCACGCCATCACTGCTGAAATATACGATGCCGTTGATCGTCGCAGCCGAATCGTTCAGCACGGTCACCCTTGCGACCAATCCGTTATGCGAAACCGGCGGCAACGGACCACCGACCGACAATGGGAAGCTGCCGCTGGGCGAACCAAGATTCCCACCCAACCGGGTCCCGAACGCCACATGCGAATCCGCTCCGAGTGCCGGGAAGGTGATGACCGCCGCCGCGTTAGGCGCACCGTCGTTGGCCTCTTCTAACGGGTGATTGTAAATCGTCCCGGTGGTTGACAGGCTCAGATCAAACGAAAGCAATAAATCGCCTTGTGAGTCAACTAACAAGTCGAGGATCGTGGCATTAGCAAGAGATGGATCGTCGTTGATTTCCGCGGCTGAGGGAGCGTGAACATCGACAGTAATGGTCGCACCCCAGACATTCGTCGTTGAAATGACACTGGCAGCAATACAAGCAGTGAGAACCCGTGCAAAATCTTTCATGGTCTGATCCTTTTCAGAAAGTGCGCCCCGTTCGCGTCTCAACACGCCCATGACCTCATCATCTACACAACAGACCACCACAACAGGCGGATACCGGCTCGAGTCAGTCATGAAATAAGCGTGTTGTCCTCCTTTCCTCCTCAACCCTCAGCCATACATCAGGCCAGAGATGAGCCTCAATCCCCCTGCCCCTACACATCAATACACTTCAATACATTGCGTACACATTGTAATTTATCGTGCATCAGAGTCAACAGTAATTGGCTTCCAGACCAGGAAAATTCTGTAAGAATCATCCCGTAATACCATGCAAAATCATCAATGCCCACGAGATCACACCCCCGGGATAACAACACTTAATGTCTTGATTTCTTTTGATTTAAGTGATATATGAACTAAGCTGTCTCCCGACACTTCCAGAGCATCCGGCAACTCTCGGCTCTCGAAATCCACCCACTTTGCCGAGTGTATCCCCAATGGACTGAAAACCTTACTCTCGACTGGCTCATCAGTGGGATTAAACACCCGAACCTCAACGGATTCACCGACATTTCGCAAGCTTGTCATTACGACGGGGAGGTCGATCGAGATCAGGCTGCCGGTCGGTTCCAGCTCTGACGAAAACTCTCGATAACGCTTGATGTCCTCCGGCCGCAGATGCACCACCCGATGTCCCGCCGCCACACGGCCGGCATATTCAAATAAACGCCCCCGATCGGGCTCTCCGGTCAACGGAACAATCCAGAAACGGAAACGGTGCTTGCCCGGAACCTGACCGTTGGGCTCGCCTAATGTAAACGGCGTCTTACACACCGCACGTAAAAGCGTCAGCGCCAGGGTTCGTTCAGGCAGATCACGCACAGCCGATTCATACAACCCTGTGCTGACCACAGCCAAACCCCGTCGGCTATCGAACACCGCGGTGAAACCCTGCTGCGGCTTCTGTTCGACTTCAAGTTCACGATACAGGTGATTATCCGCACGTAAGGCAATCGGACGTTCCACCACATCGAATGGTGTATCGCTGATGTATGTATTCGTATCCGCTCCGCTTGGCATCAGAACACGCAGGCGATGATCTTCCGCGGCGTTATCCACCACCATCTCCACCTCGACTCGATCGGCACCCGGCCGCAGGCTGATACGACTGTCAATCACAAGATCTGTCAGATCCTGTGAGCGGGTGTTATCTCGTCGATCGAATCGCTTGGGCACACGAAACGGAACCCGTACACGAAACGTGGTCAGCATCGGGCCGTCATGGATCAAAGCCACCTCGGCCTGGCTCCCCGTTGAGAAAAACACCTGGTCGTTGACCGCCGGGCCGTGGAACCAGCCATCCCCGATATCCGCCGAGTCCTCAAACGTGAGCAAACGTGCATAGGTTTCGCCGGTGCGCTTGTCGGTCAGGGTCAGGGTCCCGTTCGGCTCAATAACGACACGAATCAGATCATTCTCCATCGACCGCTCGCTGGTGGCCATACCCGGCCGATCAGGATGGCGAGTAGTCATTGCTGCCGAGTAGAAAGGCGGGTCATCCTGTGTTTTTTCGCCTTCACGGATGATCAACGTTGAGTACCCCAAGGCTGGAACGGATACCGGCAAGCTGACACGCACTTCCGTGATATCCCAGCCCGTCGTGAAACGCTTCGGCCAGGTGCGGAACCGTGTCTGTCCCTTTGTCTGGCCGAGACGCTGGTAAGGCACTTCCTTCCCATCTTGATCATAAAGCCGGAATGCGGGCTTGGGCTCATACCCGAAAAACTCGTTGAAAGTCCCCCACTCCGCAGGAACTTCCAGGACCAGCTCCACCGTTTCATTCAATGCCTGCTGCCCGGGATTGAACACCACAACCCTGACTTCGTCTTCGGCAACATCGCCGCGTACTTGGGCCCCGATCGACATCAAAGCGTCCTGAGTCTGTCTTTCAGCGATCTGCCGGCACTGCATGAAGCGATACTTCATCCCTTCATGAACCTCGTCAATGCTGCAACCGCAGATCGAGTCATGCGGATGATTCTGGATCAGCCACTTCCACGCCACACGAAGGAACCCCTCCGGGTACTCCCGCCCTAACAGGACATGGGCAAACGTGTTGAACGGCTCGGCCCAACGCGTCAACAGATTCTCGCAGTCGGCGTTCGATTGCTTGATCCACACCCGGCTGGACAATACCCCAGGAATCACCCATTGGAAGTCCTTCTCTGCTTCGTGCCTGCCCGGTTCACGCATCTCCCCGAACCATCTGGTGGAAATACGGTCTTTCTGAGCCAGCATGTCATCGAGGTAGCGATCCAACGAGGAGTGAACGATATCACACGGCAGCGCCTTGCCATCGGCTGCCTCCATCAGCACTTGATAATCCTGTGCGTCCCACTCCAGATGATCGCCGCCATCAAACAGCAGGATCGCATCGATCTCGGTTTCCGCCAGCTCGAGTTCGACGTACCTTTTGAGATACTCTCGGTGCTTGGCCGGATCGAACTCGTACAGGTCTTTATCCGCGCATCGCCGAACCATAAACGCGTAGGTGCAATACCCCGTGATCCCGAAGCGGTAACAGGGAAGCTCCGTACCGTCGGCCCCCACCCATAGAACATGGCGTTTCCCAAGAAGGTTGACCCCCCGCCAGATAAAGCCGCCCGAGATGCCAAACCCTTTGAAGATCTGTGGAAGCTGGCTGATCTGCCCGAACAGATCACAGGCAAAGCCGGCCTTGGATGGTTCGGCACCGAATGATCGCGCCACTTCGCGCCCCATACGGATATTGCGAATGATAGATTCGCCACTGACAAGGAATTCGTCCGGCAAGACGTACCAAGGCCCGATCACCAGACGACCATCACGAGCATATTGCTGTATCTGAGCTTTTTTTTCAGGCCGAATCTCCAGGTAATCCTCCAACAGGATCGACTGGCCGTCTGTCTGAAACGGACCACGCAACTCGCCCCGTTCAAATCCCGACAGAATATTGTCGAACAAGCGAATCAGACGATGACGGTAGTCCTGAAAGCTCTGATACCACTCGCGATCCCAGTGTGTACTGAGAACATAGTGAGCCGTCCGCCTCGATGTGGATTCCCGACTGTCCTTGCCGGCATCGGGCTTGTCGTTGGTAAAGGTACTCATACTATTCCTGAACTTTGACTTGCAAAGTGACCGCGGTAGGAATCGAATGCGCCACCCGGCTCAGATCGATATCATGTTCGGACCGGGGGGCAGTATCGAGAATCAGATACGGCGAGATGGCGTAATCCATGTGCTGCATCTCGCTCCGCTCTGTGTACGTGATCCGTGATTGATAAACCGGTTCGGTGTCCGCAAGCACTTTGAACGTCACCTGCTGTGTTTCCCCGAACGCCAGATTATCCACCCGTTCCCGCCCCGACACGACCGACACCTGCCATGCCTCGGGCAGCCCTTTCAGGCGCAGCGTCCCGCTGACCGGAGTGGTGGTCGTATTCAGGGCCCGAGCGGTCAGCGTCAGGGTTTCGCCGAGCTTGATGGTCTCTCGTTCGCTGACGAGTGAAAGATACGGCTGCTCCTGATTATTGAGGTCACGGAACGAAAAATGTCGAACACCCGGTTCCCATAGATGAATCGCCGCGGCCTCACCCGGACCGAGAGCCAGTGAAACAGCCTGGTAGTCGCTGTTTGCAGCCACCAGCCTAGCCTCTTTTACACCCTGAAATAACTGTGTCAGGCTGTCGATACTCAATACCCGGACCGCCGGTATCGGTTCAAAATGGAGACGAATTTTCGGTTCTATCGGCTGATCAGTCGGGTTATGGATCACGAATGAATGCAGGCGATGTCCGTTGGTGTTGGTGTGCGTGCTGGCGACCGCGTCGATCTGATGTTCACTTTTACCACGGATGGTCAAATAGTTCTGGTCGCCGATCACATTACGGAACAGCCAGTATGGCCAATATGTCCCGAACAACGGCGCCCCGGTGTTATCCATCACCCCGAAGACGTGATTCCCCGACTCGTTATATCCGAGTGTGGTGAAATGATGGATGCTGAGGATCCGGTCCTGGATTTCCAGAAACCGGAAGTGCCGACCGAGCATGTACTGGGCCTTCGGCCAACCGCTGTACCAGGCATCCGTCTCGGTAATCGAGATCTTCCCATCCCCTTTACCCGGGATCGCACGGAACTTATTGGTCTTATCGATCAGTTCCCGGGCCAGGTCTTCAGGCGTACGATCCTGACCGTGATAGATGTGGTGGATGACGAAGTCCGCCTTGTCACCGCACGCCTCGAGGAAGTCAACATACCATTCCTCCGGCTCGGCCCAGTAGGCCGGGGTCAACGCCGGCCCGCCCACCTGAACCTCCGGGTGATCACGGTGAAGCCGATCGGCCGCAATGTTGAACAACTCGAAATAACTCTCCCGAGTCCCGCCGTAGAACATCGGCATGTTCGGCTCGTTCCATATCTCGACGTAACGGAGCCGGGGCCTGTTAGACGGATCGGTCCCGTTGTAGTCCGTGACCACCGCGGCGGCGAACTCAGCCCACTCGTGCTTGTCAGCAACCGGGTCTGATTCATCTTCTGACTTGTTCCAATCCACGTTGTAACACAACAGAGACAACCGCTCCGTCCCCAACCGGTCCAGCAACGCCTCATAGTCTTCACGGTCATCTACGAAACGGATCATGTTCTGTGGATACAAACGATCCCAATCAAACACCTCCGGATCGTCGTTATCGTTTTCCGGCTCCATCAGGTGAATCCACGTTTCCATGCGCGTGAACGTTTCCTGTGGATTCAGCAGCAGGTAACTGGGCATCAGCGTCGGATTCGTCTTGGCTGTCTGGTAGACTTTCGGCAAGCCCTCCAGGCTGAAGATCGCCCGGTTGATACGCCCGGTGACATTCGTCCAGTCCACCGTAACCACGGTCGTAACTTCAGGATCAGCCGCCTGGGTCTGATCGACCGCGATAGTCGATATGAAGCTGAAACCAATGACAAAAAGCAGGGCTCGAACTGAACAATAGGCCTGCCGACGTAATACGGTATGGATGAGCATAGTTTATCCACCTGGTTTGTGTCAGGCCCCCGGACCGCGGGGTGCCGAATCAAGCCCTGATCGAAAGCGGATATCTCTTGCCGGTGGCAGCACGGTGCCCGAAGAAACCAACCATCCGGGCTAACCTTAACAAGACACCAGAAACCATAAGAAGAAGACGACGGCGCACCGTCAGGCACGCCGTCGTGATACCACAGGATTAATGACGACGGATCATTGCCAGACCACCTAGTGCGAGCAGGCTCAACGAGGCCGGCTCGGGCACGTTCACATCGATTTCCCAGATCAACGGCGAAACAAACGCAGCCCCCAATCCATCATCCACCCCGGTAAACGGATTGACACCATCATACGGGTCACGCAGCTGTCCGCCGGTGTTGTCCACCGCGTAGAACTCGAAGATCAAATCGGTGACACCGGAAAGCATCGTGATGCTGGCGTCGTCCCAGATCGTCACGTAGGTCGAACCCCACTGCCCGGCGTTGATTGTTCCGGACGGGTCAGACTGGAAATAACCCAGCACACTGAAGTTTGCTCCGCCGTCCGTGGAATAGGAGATCACCGTCGTGGAGAACACGCGACCATCCAGGCCGTCGTTACCGGACAGGATGCCGATACTCCCGATATCAGACGGCGCATTGAGGGTGTACTGGACGCGCTTGGTCGGTGCTCCTGGGCCGGGGAAGTCGTTGAGCAGGCCCGCCAGACCGGATTCACCCGAATCATTAGTAAACGCAGGCAGCCCTTGGGGCAGCAACGAATTACCCGAAGCCGGATTGGCGGGGTGCCAGCCCTGGTCGCCGGGCAGTTCCACGCCGATCAACCCGCTGAGCAGGTCACCGCTCTGCACCAGTCCGTTCAAATCAGAACCGGTCGCACCGTGTTGGGTGGACGATACCACCGCAGCCGATGCCGACGCCGCCACACACAAACTCAAAACCGAAGCCAGAACTTTCATTCTCATCTCCTCCATTTCACAAGGTGTTTCCGGCCGGCCGGGATGTCCACCCGACACCCCCAAAGCCCGCCGATACTGTTCAACCATCCATGGACATCAACGCAGGTATGCTTTTCCATTCCCGTCTGTCTCTGTTAAACGCTCCTACCCTCCCTTCTTGATGTTCTTATAGACATGACTATGAAGAAGCTAAGGGGCGGTCACTGTCTCTGACCACCAACTCGGGGATATGACGCACACAACCATGCGGGGCATCCGGGTCTTTCCATCGACGCTCGATCTCCTTGACGATGCGGGTGGCGATCTGTTCACTGGTGTGGCCGACCATCGTCAACGGCACGGACGCATCCTCGCCGAGGTCTGGGTTGTCCAGAACAATCAGGCTCACGTCCTCCGGCACCCGAACACCCGCCGCCGTAAACGCCTGTAACGCCCCCTTCGCACTGGCGTAGCTGCCGATTGCCATCGCGGTAAAGGGAACTCCCCGGTGCTCCTCGATCAGTCGTTCCATCCGCTCCCGCATCCCGGCCGTGGACGATTCGTTAGGCTGCGTGTCCGACACGATCACCGGGTCGGGATCATTCGGCAACTTCGCCCAACGCACCAATGAACGGAAGTGCTGAGCCAGCTGATCCCACATGATCACCGGTTCACCGCTGGCTAGCGCGATCCGACGGTGACCCAGCTCCATCAAGCGCTCAACCGCGATCTCCAGCCCGGCCCGACCGTCCGTCGCCAACGCATCGATGTTCGCACCATCCAACACCCCGTCCACCACGACCGCCGAACTCCGCTTGCGCAGAAACGACAACAAGTCCAACGGCACCTGCGGCAGCATCGGCTGAAGCACATACGCGTCCGCATGCGGCGCATCACGCAGCATCTCAATGGCCCGTGCATAATCGCAATACGTCAACACGATCGGACGGTGACCCTCGCTCTTGAGCGCGTGGTGCAACGCCCGGGTAATCTCATCACCCCGCCGGCTCGGGTAATCACTCCGTAGGATCGTGATCGTCTTGGCCATCGGCCCGGCTCCGCCCACGACAAACGTCCCCCGGCCCACCTGACGCTCGACCAGCCCCTCCTCCTCCAGCGTGGAGATCGCCCGCTGAACCATCATCTGACTCACACCGAAGCGACGCATCAACAATCGCACCGACGGCAGCTTGCTGCCCGCATCCATCTGCGACGCCTGTGTGCGCAATATCTCCGCGATACGTTCCGGGGTCGTGGGTTGTGCCAGGTTCTCTGCCATAACGTTTCTCATCCGTGCAGGGTTGAATGAATCCGGTCAAGCGGGTCAGCCCATGTCATACACGGTTCGGGCTAACCGCGACGGCTCCATCCTTACGCCCCCACACGTCCGAATGCAAGCCGTCCGCTTCAGGCATCACGCCCGCGCCGACACCCGATACCAAGACCCGCCAGGCTCAGCAACGCCAGCGTGCCCGGCTCGGGGATCGTCATGGATGACGGCGCCTGAATAATGTCAATCTCCCAGATCTCGGGCGACACGATCGGCCAAGGCTCGTCCGGGTTGCTCATACGAAGCCCGCCCGTATTCCCGAACTGTGCCGCCAGGTTCGTATAGTCGTCCAGGTCCACGTCCGTGTCGCCGTCCGTGTCGCCGTCCGCCTGTGTCGCACCGGCCAGCGTGCCGAAGTTCAACGCAAGAATATTGAAGTCAAGCAGGTCGATCACCGCGTCGCCGTTGAAGTCTGCCGTGCCCGCCGGGGCGACATTGTCGTCGATCCCTGTAAATGGGTTCACACCGAAAAACGGATCCTCAAGGATATTATCGGTGTGATGGACGGCATAGAAATCAATATTCACATGCGTCACACCCGCCGCCAGAACCGGATCGGTATCATCGGTAATCTGCATAAAAGTGGACTTCCAGTTGTTGCCCGCCGCGTCATTGACCGTCAGCGTCGGGTCTGACTGGAAAAAGCTGCCGTTCGGAATGTTGAACGGCAAAGGATCCTGCTGGACCAGGTTGGAATCGACATACGGCTTCCCGTCGTATAACACCGTTCCACCATTGCCGTCCAAGTCCGTCCACGTGTTCCCCCCGTCGGTCGAAACGCGGATCACCGCGGTGATGAACACCCGCCCGTCCGGGTCGTTTGCGTTTCCGCCAAGAATATTGATCTGCCCGATGTCGAACGCCCCGCCGAGATCATAGACCAGCCGCTTGGTCGGCACCCCATCCCCCGGAAAGTCGTTGAGAAGACCGTCAAGCGGGTGCTGAGGCCCCAGCCCGTTGGTAAATGTCGGCAGCCCGAACGGGTGCATCGAGTTTGCCGAGGCCGGGTTCGCCGGGTGATACCCGTTGTCATTCACCGGGACCCCGATCCCGTTGGTGTATTCCAACGATGGATAAAACCCGTCCCCCGTCACCTTCTCGACCGCGATCAACCCGGCCGCCAGGTCACTCGCACTTAGCTGGGCATCGAATGCGGATTCCGAAACGTCATGCGAAACGCTCAGGGTGGTCGCTGAATAAGCTGCACCGTGAACAGCCACCAAAGCACCAACCCACGCAAGCATGCTAACCGTTCTCATCTTCATTCCTCCTGGTTTTCGGCCGAGTCTGGCCGCAGGGTGTTCCCGGTTATCCCTCAAAAACCCCGACGATCAGTTATTAAAGAAAAACTCCGAAAGCGGATCGATCCTGAACTCAAACAGGTCCGGTTCGCCCGCCTTGATCCCTTCAATCGAAAATGTGGTGGCCCCAAACGCTTCGGCGTGACCATCAGCCAGCATCACGTTGCACTTTTCCTTATGGCGAAGGCGTGGGAAAGTCCCCGGACCATCGGACACGACTTGCTGTAACACCCATGCGCCATCCATCTGAACCGTCACCGCGGTGTGCGTTTCAAAATTAGATAATTTCCGGCCGGTATCACTGAGTATATATGTGGTTGACGGACGCGGCAGATAATCCACAATCGGGCCACCATAAACCTTCGGCTTCCCGACGTCCCGCATCAGGGGGTTTTCCTTGGGCGGATTGGGGGGCAAGGGGATCCATTTCATCATCCGACTTTGATCCACACCATACCCGCCGCCCCACCCGCTCTGTGGAACCGGCCGCCCGTTGGTCTGCATCTCATCAAGCTCCACCACCGGGCAATGCCAGATCCCCTTGTAGGCACCACGGATATCGTCTTCCATCGTGAGATTCAACGACCAGTCCTTCGAACGGCCATCCGGCAGATAACCGCCGTCAATCACCAGGTCGTAGTAAAACGGCAATAATGGGTTCTGGTAATCACGAAAGCAGTACGGCATCGCCATCCTGTTATCGGTGGCGTAAGCATAAAACCCCGTTCCCAACTGGCGGACATTAGACAGGCACACCGTCGCCCGTGCCGTCTCCCGGGCCGCACCCAACGCAGGCAACAGGATGCCCACCAATAACGCGATAATGGAGATCACCACCAACAATTCGATCAATGTGAAACCACGACCCGAATCACCGGCATGCCCGAAGCGCTTATGCATTGTGTCAGCTCCATCCATGCGACCGACCCACCCCCAAGACCCGAATCACGACGAACGCCGTGCTTCCCAGAAAGGCTCAAATGCCTGTACACCCGTACAAGCAGCCCCTTCAATTCGGGGCCAGCCATCAGGTATCCAGAATACACATAATACGATAATGCGTCAAGCGTATTTACTGTGTAGACGCGAAATTTCATTAATTTATATACCTGATTTAACCTTTGTATTATCAGTATATAACAGGCCTATATGGGGCTGGTGGCCATGGGTTTACCGTATGAAGGCCGGGCACAATAGGCCATACCACCTTTGGGCATGCGGAAGTGTTACATAAATCATTAAACCTGAACATCATGACGATGGCCAAGGCGTTCCCATTCGTCATACACCGCGATCGCCGTCGGCGGATGGACCGACAACTCAAACGCGATCTGTGCGATGATCCCGCCCGACGGATCATAAACATGCTTCGCTACATGACGGACCGCGTCACGCCCGGCCTGAGGGTCGGGACTGGGCAGCACATGCTGGCGATCGATCTCGCCCCAGAACGTGATCCTGCCCTTGGCGACCTTCGCCACCTCCGCCAGGTCCATACAGAACAACTGTGAATTGATCGCGTCCACACCCACCTCGATCAGGTCCGGCAGGATCGCAAGAATGTGGCCGTCCGAGTGCATGAACAGGTACTTCCCTGATTGGTGCGCGATCTGCGCATACTCGGCATACATCGGCTTGAACACCTCACGCCAAAGCTTCGGGCTGATCAACAGCCGATCCTGGCTGCCCCAGTCATCCAGAAACATCATCGCCTGTTCTGATCCACGCAAAAACTGATACCGTTCCCAAGGCCGAACAAACCCCGGGCTCATCACAAACCGATCCGTCTCATCACAGAAACGGTTCACTACATCGCGAGCGTCCGACGGCATGTTGTCCAGCACATGATACGGCGGCCTGAAGTCCCGACAGGCCTGATCCTCAGCAAGCGGCGGGTGCTTCACCTCACCCACAGCACCGGCCTGGATGTTCTCAAACTCACACCCCCACTCATCCCGAAAACGTCCAACTGCGTAGGGATCACCCTGGCAGTAACGCTCCAACCCATACGGCTCCGGCGCCCGACACAGGTCTTCCGGATATTTCTCACGGATCAACGCCAACGCATCGGCCTGGTGAACCTCCGACCACGGCAGCGTCCAAAGGTCTCGCGGCAGACGCTGCGGGTATTCGAAACGCAACGCCGCGTGTGTCAGTTCCCGGGGGGTCATCGCCATGACAGACTCACTCCATGTTCCTTCCCGGCCTGTCAGCCTTTGACAGCACCACTGGACAGACCCTCGATAAACTCACGTTGCAGCATCAGGAACAGCGCCATTACGGGCGCGATCGACACCAGCGTGCCCGCCATCAGCATCCCGTAATCCTGGCCGTACTCGCTGCGGAGCTGGGCCACCGCCACCGACAACGGCAACATCTCCGGCGTTTTGATGATGATCTGCGGCCCGATGTAATTGTTCCATGAACCCAGGAACGTGATCAGGATGAACGTCCCGACCATCGGACGAACCATCGGCAGGGCAAAGCTGAAAAACAGCTTGAACTCCCCGCAGCCATCGATACGGCCCGCTTCCAGCATCTCGTCCGGCAGGCTTGAGATGAACGCCTGACGAAACAGGTACACCCCGAACGCCGGCGCCAACGCCGGCACAATCAGTCCCGGGAAAGTGTCCAACATCCCGAACCAGTAAAGCAACTGGTACGTTGGCGCGAACAGCAACGACCCCGGCACGATCAACAACACCAGAACCAGGTTGGTCGTCAATTCCCGGCCCCAGAAGCGATACTTCGCCAGGGCATACCCACCCATTGCCGCAAACAGCGTCGACAGCACGCTGGTCACGGATGAAATGAAAACCGAATTGACTATATTCCGCAGGAAGTGCTGCTCGTGCATCAGCCGACGGAAATGATCGAACGTCAACTGGTCCCATGCCACCCCCAACCAGCCGTCGCCCACCGGGAGAAACGGCGAGGTGAAAAACGCCTCCCGCGTCTTGATCGCCGAGCAGACAAGATACGCAAACGGCACCAGCGTGATCAGCGTCAACACCAGCAGCGGGACATAGATGGAAAGCCGACGAATCATCCGCTCACTACTCCGAGGCCCGGGACACCCATCGCTGAATCACCGCGAACACACCCAACAACAACGCCAACGACCAACCGATCGCACTGGCCAGACCGAGGTCCTGCTGGTCCCAACCCATCTGAAACAGGTACATCACGACGGTCAGCCCCTGGTTGTCCGGCCCCGCGCCGCCGAGCAGGACGTACGGCAGGTCGAATAACTGGAAACTGCCGATCAATGACAACAGCACGACGAACGTGCCCACCGGGCGGATCGCCGGCAGTGTGATGTGCCAGAACCGCTGCACCACCCCCGCCCCGTCCACCATCGCCGCCTCGACCAACTGACGGTCCACGTTCTGCAACGCCGCCAGGAAATAGATCATGTTGAACCCGGCATACATCCATAACGCCGCGATGATCAGCGTCGGCATGACGTACTGCTGAAGCCAGGGAAACTCCGGGTCAAACGCCGGGATGATCCGGTGCAACAGCACATTCACCAGACCGGTGTTTTTCTCGAAGATCAGGCTGAACATCATCGCCACGAACACCAGCCCGACCAGTGACGGCGAAAAGAAGACCAACCGGAACCATGCACGCCCCCGCACGTCAGGCCGATTCAACAGCAACGCCAGGCCCAACGAGATCGGCAACTGGATCAGCACTGAAGCCGCGGCAAATACGGCGGTGTTCTGCATCGCTTTCCAGAAAAGCGGGTCGGACGCCAGGAAGCGGAAATTGTCCAACCCGACATACGCGCTGCGGCTCGGGCCGAACGTCTGTTTCATCGCCAGCACCACCGAGTAATACAGCGGATACGCGATGAACACCAGGAGGATCACCAGAAACGGCGACAGAAAGACATAGGGAACCCACCGGTTGTGTCGCGTCGTGGCGATCATGGCTGGGCGTCCTTCAGAAACACGTTCCGGTTCATCAGCTTACGCACCTGCGCTTCAGCCTTTGCGAGTTGCCGTCGCGCTTCAGGCTCAAGCGATTGCGCGTCATAAACGCCATTGGCCACGGCATATTCGTACAGCGCGATCACCGCTTCCTGCACCCGGGCCATCGCGAGGTTGTTGAACGGCGAGCTGGTACGCATCGGCACGTCCGGCGCCATGTCCACGAAGACCCGACCAGCCGGCTGTCCCGAAAAGTACGGGTCCGGCTCGTCGAACACCGGCAATGACCAGAACTCCCGGACCGGCGTGATGATCGAGTTCGTTCGGTAGAGCTTCTCCGCCATCTCCGCATCGAGATACAAATGCTTGGCAAACGCCCAGGCCGCTTCAAAATCGGGTGACGCCTTGGCGATCCCCAGCATCGTCCCGCCCATCACACCCGTACGCCGACCACCTCGCTCCCACGCCGGCAACGGCATCAGCTTCAACTTCCCGCCCAAACCCGGCAGGTCCACCTTCCACGCCCCCGCCATCCAGTCCGCCATCAGCTCACAGACCACACGCCCCTCCAAACGCAGAAAATTGCCCGAGGCGGTAAACGGCTGCGCGTCGATCGTGATGCGGTCCGGCCCGACCATCCACGATACACACGTCGCGATCACATGCGCGTTGATCGGCGAATCAATGATCAGGTTCAGGTCTTCGTCAAAAAACCCGCCGCCCGCCTGAAGCAGCAACACCTCGATATGCCCGATCGAGCTGTACCACAGGTTAAGCGGGTACCGATCCGGCTTGCCGTCCCCGTCCATGTCCTGAACCAACGGCCTCATGATGCGAACAAAATCGTCCCAAGTTTCGATCTCGTTCACGTCAATGCCCGCCGCCTCCACGATATCCGCACGGTACGCCAGCGCCACGGGGTGGACATCGTGCGGCAGGCCGAAGACCCGCCCCCGGTTGGTCCACGGACTGAATGACGGCGTGTTGATGCGATCATAAATCCCCTCAGCCTTGAGGCGGTCGGTCAGGTCAACGAACCCTACGTCCTCTAATGGACCCGAGAAAGCCAGGCAAGCCATGTTCCGCTCGGCTTCAATGAGGTCCGCCACCGGTGTCCCGGAGAGGAAGCCCGACATCAGTCGTTGCCGCATGGCTGTGCCGTCGAGCAGAAACACATTGACCGGCATCCCGGTAGGCGGGTCCGCGTTCCATTGTTCAACCACATCCTCGTACATCTGCGCGTGAACGCGATAGAAGGTCCACATCTCCAGCCCGTCGTACTCGGGGATGCGCCAGACCGCCACGACGATCGTGCTGACCAGCGCAGCCACCACCACGACCCATGCCCCCGGAGACAGGCCGGTCAACAGGAACAGGTCACCCAATCGCTTGCGTCCGATCATCGCTGCGTCCACTTCCTGATGAGCTGAATATGCCAGAGATCAAGTTACTCCAAACGTCGCACTCAACGGCGCATCCGCCCCCAACTCCACCGATCGCGCATCGGGGGAACACCCACCGACCCATACTTGATACGTCCCCGACCGAACACAACTGGACCCGTCCGCCTCAACCGAGGACAACGCTTCCGCGAACAGCTTCCAGTTTAATTTTCTTGATTCACCCGGCTGTAACGAGATCCGATCAAAACCAACCAGCGAAAACCGCGGCGTCTCGGCCGATCCCTTCGAGGCCTTGACATACATCTGCGAACACTTCTCCTCCAACGTCATACGACCGAGCAGGTCTTCGACTCGCGTCTCTACAGGCAGGCCCGGGTTCAGGTAGTCATGACCATGCGTGGAACTCGGTGGGGTCGTTGGCATGCGTCAGGCCTCCGTGATGCGCTCAACCGAAGCATCCAGCTTACCCTCTCGTGCGTGCCTGTCTCGCCGACGCTCTTCGTGTCGAGCCAACAGCCCGAAGAAGGTGTATGGATCAACGAAATGAACACGCCCCCCAGCCGGATGACGATGCACCTGATCCATCAACCGCGAAACCCAACTCGGGGACTTCAACACACAGCGGAAAAACAAAAACTGTGTCCCAGAAGCATCCACCGAGCCTAACAACCGTCGTGCCGCGTCATCAGGATCATCCGGCAGGTCGCTCGTGTGACGCACATACGGCATCACCCCACGATGCAATCCCGTCGGCGGACAATGTCGGTGACACACCAAACCGTCCGGCGAAAACCGCATGTACGCATCGAATCCTTCCGGGCTCATCCCCGGCGAATGACCTTCGATAATGAAACCCGTGATGCTCAGGCCATACCGTGCATAGTCCGATTCATTATGAGCCACCCAAGCCGACCAACCATCCGGCAGATCAGGCTCCGAACGCGGCGCGGTCAGCATCGACGGGTTCAGATATCCCGACCCGCTGTCTCCGCTGATGAACCAATCCCGCGCCGATTGGTGTGTGCGGACGTAGTGCATCGCATGAGGTGCCCGCCTGTCGAGGCAGGGATTAAACGCCCAATTACAGGTCACCTTGCCGCGCATCGAATCCTGCCACAGCATCGGAACCATCTGATTCAGCCACGCCGCGGAGTCATAATCCCCAAGATAAAGCAGCACGTAGCATCCCGGCTTCACCCCGCCGTCCTCGTGCAATAACCCGGCCTGCTTTAGCTCACTGGCCTTCGGACGCTCGTTCTGCGGGTAATGGTCAAGCAGAGGGAAATGCTGATAGAAAGACGCGTTGGTCATCCCGGCGTGTGACAGGGCGTCCGCATCCAGGTAGCCGTTGTAAGACGATACCTCCTTGACCATCTTCCACTCCGTATCCACCCCACCGTGCTTCGACCCCGCGCCCGGATGATCGCTGTACTTCCACGCCCACGGCGTAAATCCGCCGATGTGGATCAAACCGCCTGCGGAACGGTCATGCATCGCGCGGAGCAGTTCACGCAATGTTCGCAGGTCTGTTCCCGCCGGCTGTTCCGGCTCATCCACCGGCGACTCCTCCTCCCACACGTGCAGGTCCACAAACATCGCCCGCTGCGATACGAAAAAATCGTGGTTGGTCAGCGTGCAGTTGGGTAGCGTCTCTTTTGCCGGATCGGTCAGCCAGAACGCGTCCAGGTAATAAGCCAGATACCGGTCAGATACACACCCGGTATTCAGGTAATAACGCTTCAGCCAGAGATACGCCGCCCGCTTGCCGCTGCCCCCCGCTTCCGCATGTGTGATCGGGTCCCGATCCCAGACCGGCACACCGTCGGCATCAAACAACCTTAACTCATCGGATACGAACGGCAGGCCCGTTCGCAACACACGCTGACAGACAGAATCTTCTGCCTCATCCCAACGGATCGCCACCCGGTCTTCCACACCCGCGATCGTACTTGCCACATTCGATCCGACCCACGGCCGCTCCCGGTAAACCACCACCCCCTTGAGCAGATCAGCATATCGACCCAACAGCGATTCAATCGTTTCGATCGCCTCTACCGTTCGACCCGACGGCCAACCCACTTCACGCCGCAGATAGTCCCACCAGAAATCATCCGGCCCCGGCATCAAGCGAATAAACAGGTTCGGCCCCGCCCGATTCACGATCCCCTGCACCGTCGCCACCAGATGCAACGTGTCCCATGCTTGCCGGGCTTGTTCGCCATTGGACAGATCAAGGTCCAAAAGACCGGTCAGGTCCATATATCCGACCGGTCCCACGCCCCCCCTGTCAGAGACCGGCACGCATGAAGCTGTCATATCCTGATTCTCACGAAACATTTAATCGCTGTCTGTTAGATCGGCCTGCAAATAGGCTTGAAGCCCATTAATACACTTGGTACACTACCGAAGCTAGTGTATCATAAGTACGCCTTCAACGCGAGAGTCTATTGCTCAGTTTTCGATGCGACCCATCTACAAGACCCAGCCGGAGGGATACTCATGAGGCTCCTCACCACCTCGGTTAGCTACCGATTCCTGTTTGCGCTCATCCCGGCGATGACCTGGACTTGCCTCGCCCACGCCAACGGCGAAAAACTCATGGGCGTGCACTGGTGGGACTATGGCGGCCCCGGACAGGTCGGCCCCGGGCCGGACGGCGGGTGGTCCACCGAAACCATCATTACCCACTCCGACCCTTGGTGGCAGGCGCCGTATTTCGCGCCACTCTACGCCGACCTCTACAACAACCACAACGCCTCCATCATCACGCGGATCGACTACAACTGGGGCCAAACCGTCCCCGCCCCCACCAATCCCGACAGCGCCAACTGGCATAACACCATCCTGAACGACGTCATCCCCCACCTCGGGAATTACTCCAATATCTGGGTCCTCGGCAACGAACCCAACCTCATCGGTGAAGGCAACGGCTGGGCCAACAATCAGATCACCCCGACGGGGTATGCCCAGATCTATCACCAGGTCCGCTCCGCCATCAAAGCCGTTCGGCCGAACGATCAGGTTCTGCTGGCCCCGGTCAGCCCCGGCGGTGTGGTCGCCGGTGTGCGGTGGATGGACGGCAACCAGTGGCTGGCGCAAACCATGAACGCCATCAAAGCCATCCCCGGCGCGGATATCGACGGGTTCGCCATCCACGCCTACGGCAACCCATACGCCTCCGCGGCCACCGCCGCCAGTCAGTTCCGAACCAGCTACATCACTCAATTAAGCGTGATCGACTTCGCCGGGTTTGATGACAAACCCGTCTATCTGACCGAGTGGAATCGCGCCACGAGCCTCACCGGCGACACCGCCGCCGCCGAGGCTGTTTCCGCTGAATTTCTTCGCCTGGCCGTACAGGGCGTCGATACCTGGAACCGCACCCCCGGCAACCACAACATCAAAGCCATGACCTGGTTCGTCGGCAACAAAGACTACGGCGGGTGGGACACCTATTCACTGGAATACTGGAAAGACCACGGCAACCCCGTCGGAACCACCGGCGACCTGTGGACCGCCATGATGGACAGCATGGCCTACCCCGCGGGCGTTGACGGAACCTACATCCCGCCCCAACAGGGCGATGCCGACGGCGACTTCGATGTGGACCTGCACGACTTCAACATCCTCGCACTCCACTTCGGCCAGGCCACAACCCTCGGTGCCGCCGCCGGTGACTTTGACGGCAACCAGATCGTGGACAACGACGATTACCTGATCCTCAAGGCGTTTTTCGGTTCGGGCACGCAGAACTTTCAAACCCCTCCGACGCTGATCCCGGAACCCGGCTTTACCGCCACCGCCTTGCTGAGTCTCTTGCTTTATACCCGATCGGGCCACACCCACCGACGCTGAGAGCCAAACCACATGCACGCATTCGACGGACTGTGCTGCCACCTGGGCAACCTTCATCGCCTTTCGGAAGCTCGCTCGCGTTCCATCAGTGCCGAGAACCCGACCGGCGAAAAGGGCAAGGGCGCAATGGCGGAAACCGGCATCAGCTCGGCGTCGGCGGTGGACCTCGGCCGGGGCTGGAAGGTCAACCCCGCGATCCGACTCCAGCCCGGCGAAACCCAGACCATCGCCGACATCAAAGGCCCCGGGGCCATCCAACAGGTTTGGATGACACCCACCGGCCACTTCCGATTCATGATCCTTCGCATCTATTGGGACGATCAAACCCACCCCAGCGTCGAATGCCCGATCGGTGACTTCTTTGCCTGTGGATGGGGGGAATACGCTCAGGTCAGTTCGCTGGCGGTCTGTGTCAACCCCGGCAGTGCCTTGAACTGCTACTGGCCCATGCCGTTTCGTAAAAAGTGTCGGATCACCGTCGAAAACATCGGCCACGAAGCGAGCGTGCTCTATTACCAGATCAACTACGCCCTCAACGACGTCCCCGAAGACGCCGCCTACTTCCACGCCCAGTTCCGACGGGTCAACCCCCTGCCTTACAAACAGGTTTACACGATCCTCGACCGGGTCCGCGGCAAGGGACACTACGTCGGAACCTACATGGCCTGGGGCGTGAACAACAACGGCTGGTGGGGAGAGGGCGAGATCAAGTTTTACCTCGACGGCGACGACGAGTTCCCCACCATCTGCGGCACCGGTACCGAAGACTACTTCTGCGGCTCCTACAACTTCGAAAACCAGCAGACACACCAGTACCAGGAGTTCACCACGCCCTACGCGGGGATGCCGCAGGTCATCCGGCCGGACGGCGTGTATCGCTCGCAGCAACGCTTCGGCCTGTACCGCTGGCACCTGACTGACCCGATCCGTTTCGAGCAGGACCTGCGCGTAACGATCCAGGCGCTTGGGTGGCGCACCAACGGCTATCAGCGCTACTTGCCGCTTCAGGATGACATTGCCTCCGTCGCCTTCTGGTATCAGACGCTCCCAACCGTCCCGTTTCCCGAACTCCCTCATCGTGATGATCTGGAGATCATCTGACATTCACCCGTACAATCCACAGGGCAGGACTTGATACATGACGACCGCAACTTCTAACAACGTAAAAGCAGATTACGATCGGCTGGGGTATCACATCGTGGACCAGCCCGTCTTGCCTGAGCAGGACGTCAAGGCCGCCGTCCGTGGCATGGACGCGATCCGCCTCGGCATGTTCGAAACCGCGAAACCGCCGTTGTTCGATCATTGGCAGCCCGGCGACGACCCGAACAAACTCTGTAAGGTCGAGATGCCACAGATCGCCGATCTGTCGATCCGCAAGCTGATCAGCAGCCCGATACTGGGCGAGTGGGCCGCCAGGGTCACCGGCGCCCGGATGGTGCAGGTCTGGTGGGTCCAACTGCTGTACAAACCCCCGGCCCCCAAAGGACAAACCGCCCCCACACAGGTCGGTTGGCACCGCGACATGCAGTATTGGAACGAATGGGAACCGGGCAGCGAACTGTTCACCGCATGGGTGGCGCTGTCCGATGTCACCGAAGACGCCGGGCCGATGATCTTTGTCCCCGGCTCACACCGCTGGGATATCGACGACGGCGGCGACTTCTTCAATCAGGATATGAACAGCCAGAAGAGCACGTTCAAGGTTCCCGACGGGCAGCGGTGGGCCGAAGTGCTCGACCTGCTCCCCGCAGGCGGCTTCAGCTTCCATCACTGCCTGACGATCCACGGCAGCGGCCCCAACCATTCCAACGGCCCGAGACGGAGCTTCGCCATCCACCTGAGAACCGGAAATTCATCGCTCCGACCGGGCACACAACCCGCATTGACACGCTACATCAAGGATGAAAACCTCTGCCCGGTGATCTATTCGAAATAAGCCTGTCAACCCTAGCACTGCGACTGGAAACATCGTGACAGAACCACCTTCCAAAGACCGCCGATGAAACCGTCATCTCCGATCATCGTCGCCGGCCACATCTGCGTGGATATCTTCCCCAAGCTCCCGCAGACGGACGGGCCGTTCCGCATCGAGCCGGGGTCGCTGGTGAACATCGGACCGGCCGGGTTCAGCCCCGGCGGCGCGGTGGCGAATGTCGGCTTAGCGCTGCATCGCCTGGGCATGAGCGTCAGACTCATGGGGAAAACCGGAAGCGATCACTTCGGCAAAGCCCTGCTGGACCTGCTCCGCGAACAGGACCCGACACTCGCGGCATCCATGATCGTGAGCAAGGATGAACCGACCAGTTACAGCATCGTCATCGAACCGCCCGGTATCGACCGCGCGTTCATGCACTGCTCCGGTGCCAATGACACGCTGGTTGCGGATGACTTCGACCCAAGCCTGTGGTCCGACGCCCGTCTGTTCCACTTCGGCTATCCCCCGATCATGCCCGCCATGTATGCGGACCACGGAGCCGAACTGGTCAAGCTGTTCCGCCGCGTGAAAAGCAAAGGCCTGATCACCAGCCTCGATATGTGCTCGGTCGACCCGGCCTCCCCGGCCGGACGGGTGAACTGGCCCGACATCCTTGAGCGGGTGCTGCCGGATGTTGACCTGTTCGTCCCCAGCTACGACGAACTGGCCTGGATGCTGGGGGAAGCCGACGTGATGCATACCGAAGACGACGCGACACTCGCCCAGACACTCGACCGCCTTTCGAGCCGTGTGTTGTCCATGGGAGCAGGCGTCGCAGCCATCAAACTCGGCGACAAGGGCCTTTACCTGCGCGTGGACGATTGCCCGATACTCGGGCCCGACTGGCAGGGGCAGGAACTTTGGCACCCCTGCTACCGCGCGGACGTCGTCGGCACGACCGGGTCGGGCGACTGCACCGTCGCCGGGCTGATCGCGGCGGTATGTCAAGGTCTTTCGCCGCAACAGGCGGTGACACTCGCGACCGCCGTCGGCGCATGCAGCGTCGAACACGCCTCCGCCACCGCCGGGGTCCCCTCACTCGATCGTATCACACAACGACTCAACGACGGCTGGCCCACCCATCCTCGGCCGACACCGCCCGATGGCTGGCGGCCTCACCACAACGCCCCCTGCCTCATCGGGCCACACCACCTCGCCTCACAAAAAGCCGGCACAGGAGAAACCAGATGAAACGCAGCGATATCAGGAACGCCCAACAACGTGCCGCCGAGATGTTCGATCGGCTGGGCATCGTCATAACCGATCAGGAACGCGAACAGATCGAAGTGGCAGACTTCGGCCTCAACGAACTGGAACGAACCGGGCTGGAACTGGTCACCTATGTCAACACCGACCGCTACTGCGCCAAGGAACTGGTCCTCTTCCCCCGACAGACCTGCCCGGAACACCGCCACCCACCCGTGCAGACCGACCACGGCACCGACCCGGGCAAGATGGAAACCTTCCGCTGCCGATGGGGGCGCGTGTTTCTTTATGTCGAAGGCGACCCCACCCCCAATCCCAAGGCCGTCGTCCCCGAAGGTAGTGAGCCTTACTACACGGTTTTTCACGAAATCGAGCTGACCCCTGGCCAGCAATACACCATCCCGCCCAACACCCGCCACTGGTTCCAGGCCGGCGACGAGGGCGCGATCGTCAGCGAGTTCTCCAGCACCAGCCGGGACGAAGCCGACATCTTCACCGACCCCCGTATCAAGCGTATCCCCGAGATCGAAGAGGATGCCTGACCATGCATCCCACTCACTCGGTCAAAGACGTGCCATCGAGTCGGTAAGGTACAATGACGTTTCTAAGTAAGGGAGGAGGATCAAATGAGTGGGATCCATTACGGGCATCTGGGCGGGCGCGGCTTGATCCGTGCCTGTTGCTTCAATGCTGCCGTCATCATCGGCCTTGCCGTGGCACCTTCAACCGCATGCGCCGACACGTTCCACGGCATCAACGCCGGGGCCGTCATCTGGAACGGCCAGACCCTCCTCACCCAACAGAAAGCCAACGCCATCGCCGCCACCGGCACCAACGCATTGCGCGTCAACTTCCGTCTTGACGGCAACCCCACCTGGAACGCCTCTCTTCTGAGCCAGTACGATCAGATCATCGCCAACGCCACCAACGCCGGCCTCGAAGTCCTCGGCCTGTGGTCCAACGAAACCGTCTTCGCCGGCCAAGACATCTGGAACGACGACCCGACCGGCACCGGCCTGAACAGCTACGTCAATGACTTCGCCCAGAACGCCCTGCTTCTGGCTGACCGCTACAAAGACACCATCAAGGTCTGGGAGGTGACCAACGAGCCGAACGCCTGGGCCACCGCAGACCCGGCATACAACGACCCTCGCTTCGTCGGCGGAACCTACATCCTCCCCTCTGTTTACGCCAACATCCTTGCCGAAACCTACAAACAACTAAACTTCTACAACGGCCGACGACTCCTCGACGACTACAACATCCGACTGATGACCGGCGGCCTACTCGCACACGACATCGGTGGCAGCTTCTCAACCGCCATGCCCTACATGCAGCAGGTCTACAATCAGAACCACGTCTGGAACGCCTTCCAGAACGACACCGGCCGGACCTACCCCTGGGACCTGTTCGGCTACCATTTCTACATCAGCCAAGGCAGCCTCGTCCCCACCTCACAACTGCAGAGCTACTTCAATAACGTCCGCGCCACACAAGCCGCCAACGGCGACCCCGCTGACATCGTCGTCACCGAGTGGGGCTGGCAGACCGTCGGCACCAACACCCAGGAACTGCAACGCGACAACATGGCCACCGCCTACGATTTCATGGAGGCCCAACCCGACATCGAAAGCACCTATTGGTATCAGTGGATCGACGAACCGGCCGGAAACTGGGGCATCAATGACGGGGCCGGCAATCCTAAACTGTCTTATTACGAATTCGTCGATCGCAACGCTTTCGTCCCCTCCATCCCCGGCGACTTCGACGGCGACAATGCCGTCACCGCCAACGATATCGACGAACTGTTCGCTCACTTCGGCAACCCCGCCTACGACCTGACCGGAGACAACACCGCCAACAACCTCGACGTCATCCACCTCGTCCGGGTGATTCTGGGCACTGAATACGGCGACGCTGACCTCGACGGCGACGTGGACCTGCACGACTTCAACCGGCTTGCGCTCGCCTTTGGCACCAACGGCGGATGGGCTGACGGTGATTTCTCCGGCAACGGCATCATCAACAACACCGACCTGGTCACACTCCAAACCTACTTCGGCTTCACCGCCCCACAAAACTCCCAAACCGTCCCCGAACCTGCCGCCCTGGCGCTGCTCACTCTTGCCGTTCCCGCACTCCTGACTCGTCAACGACCAACCTCAACGCCTTTCCGTTAATATCTGTCACCATGACCAAGCTCGATGCCAACAAAGACGGCGCTATCGCACACATTCAGTCGGCCCAGACACGCGACGGCCTGCCCGGCAGCATACCGCGCCCGATCAACGTCACCTTCATCGGGGCCGGCTCCATGTTCTGCCCCATCCTCGCGCGGGACATCCTCCTGATCCCCGGCGCTGAACGTGGCCAAATACGACTGATCGACATCGACGCCGACCGACTGCACACCGTTCACACCATCATCGAGAAACTACTCGAACCGACCGGCCGGTCCGACGGATGGACCGTCACCTCCTCCACCGAACGAAAAGACCTGCTCCCCGGTTCGGATTACGTCGTCTGCTCCGTTGAAGTCGCCGGCCTGCAGTGCGTCGATCTCGACAACGACATCCCGCTCAAATACGGCATCGACCAGTGCATCGGCGACACCATCGGCCCCGGCGGATTATTCAAGGGCCTGCGTACGATCCCCGTCTTTCTCGACATCCTCCGTGACATGGCGCAGCTCTGCCCAGACGCGCTCATGCTCAACTACACCAACCCCATGAACATGATGTGCCTCGCCGCAGGGCGGGCCGTGCCGCAGATCAAAACCGTCGGCCTGTGCCATTCCGTGCAGGGAACCAGCAAGCAGCTCGCCGACCGTGTCGGTATCGACATCCAGGAGATCGACTGGCAGTGCGCCGGGATCAACCACCTGGCCTGGTTCACTCGCTTCGAATACCGTGGGCAGGACCTGTACCCCCGACTCAAAAAGCAGGCCTACGCGGAGATCTACGGCAACCCCGAAGATTCCGACAACGCCAAACCCGACGACATCGGAGAAGACCTCGTCCGCAAGGACATGATGCTTCACTTCGGCGCATTCATCACCGAAAGCTCCGGCCACCTCTCCGAGTACCTCCCGTATTACCGAAAATCCGAGGCCGGTAAACGTTACTGGCGCCCCGGCTACGGCGGGGAGTCCCGCTTCTACGCATCCAACTGGCCCAAGTGGCGGGCCGACAGCGAAAAGGTCCGCGCCAAAATGGTCCGAGGCGAAGAACAGTTCGACATGAACCGATCCTGGGAACACGCCGCATGGATCATCGAAGCACGAGAGAAAAACTCGCCGATCATCTTCCACGGCAACGTGATGAACACCGCCCCCGGCCGTACCAACCCCGGCCCATTGATCGAAAACCTGCCGCATGACGGCTGCGTCGAGGTCGCCTGCCGCGTCGATGCCGACGGGTTCCACCCGCTGCCCTTCGGCAAGCTCCCGCCACAGATGGCGCACATCTGCGCCAGTAACATGGCCATGTTCGACCTCGCCGCCACTGCCGCGATCGAGAAGAGCAAACAGGCCGCCATCCACGCCCTCATGCTCGATCCGCTCACCGCCGCCGTTCTCACCCCGGCCCAGATCAAGCAGATGACCTTGGAAATGTTTGACGCGGAAAAGGATTTCCTGCCCGGATTCCAATAAACCCTGCCGGCTCGTGGCGCCTATCGTCCGGAATCGGATTCCGCCCGAGCGATCAGCGCCCGCAACGCATCGACCTGCTCGCCCATCTTCTCCGCGACCCGTTCCACACCCGGCGATGCCACGCTGTGAATTGCTTCATCGACGTACCACCTCGGCAACCCGGTTTTCTCCGGAAGTGAGCCTGCGATCCGATCCAGGTCATCGTCAGATAACGGGTACGTCTGGATCAACCACCTCGCCAGGTCACAGGCCTTGGATCGGATGCCGCAGCTTACCGGGATCGCGATAAGATCCGGCTCCTGGGCGACCACGTCCGCCAGTCGACCGATCTGCACAACCCGTCGGACAGCTTCATCGACACGCCCGTCGTGAGCCTCGACAATCGCAACAGCCGTCAGCAACCTGACACAGCGACGCAAGCCGACATGTTGCCGGTTCAGGTTCAGCCGGCCATCCCCCTCGTGACACACGGGGAAACGACAAACGTTGATGCGCGTCGCGCGATCCAGATTGTCCAGCACCGGCCGGGCTGATGAGGCCAGCTCACGTGCCGATGCGGTCTGATCAGACGACCAAGGGTGACCCGAATCGGGCAATTCCACGTACAATAAATCGGGGTGCGCGGACAGATCAGGGTTGTTTAACACGCCCCTGATCGCTTGCAGGTAGTAGTCGGCCGCGTTTGCACCTTGTATCGGACGATACCACCGCGCCAAACGCTGATCATTGACAAACCCGTTCCGATCATATTCTCGCTCCCCGCTGGTGTAGACCACCCGCGGGCTGACCAAAGCACCGCTCACCGCCAAAATAATGAGCACACACTGGGTCAACGCGATATAGGGTTTCATCAGATAACGATTTTAAAATACAGGATGGCCTGTTCGTGGTGGGGAGGCTCTGAACAGGGATGATAGTATCGCGGTTGGATCAGATACGCAATGGTTTGATTATGATTTCAGCAGCCTCGTGTTGGAATCTCTCCGAATCCTGCGCCCACCGCAAGTTTCCGTTACTGACGACTCGAATCAGTCCATACGGCGAAGTATCTCGTGGCGCGATTGTCCAACACGCATGGCGGTCCGGCGGATGGTCCGCTCGTATGATGACGTCGACAAGTTACTCACCCCTTCCGTCACTACCCACCTCGGCGGGTCGGGGTCATACGGCGGAAGCGCTTGTTCCAGATCACGGAGCAGTGAGTCCTCCGGGTTGTGGTGCTCGATCAGCCAATCCGCCAGCTCGCACGCCATCTGACGTATGCGGCAACTGGCGGCCACCGCGGCCAGGGTTGGCTCCTCGATCAACGCCTCAGCGATCCGATTGATCGCCGAGACCCGCCGGACCGCGTCTTGCAGTCGACCTCCCCGCGCATCATGAACCCCCGCCA